>QLUS01000054.1 GCA_018725535.1 Bacillota bacterium | reverse complement strand
TCTTTGGCTCTGAGGGCGCGAGCAATGCATTGGACTGCATCCTGCAACGCGGTCGTCCCACCCGCTAAATTGACGATGCACTCCACACTCTCTGCTCTCTGCTCTTCGCTCTTTGCGATTTTTCTCGCTAACTCCCTCCCCTCGGTGAATCCCACAAAGGGATCGCTGATGATGTAATACTCCAGTGTGAAGTCAGAGTGCAACTTCTTTGCCTCCTCGATCACCTTGGGGATATTCTCCGCCGCCTTGGCGCTGGTGATGACCACAACATGATCTGACTTGACCAGCACAATGGCTGAGAAGAGGCTGCCGTAGCTCAAGCCCAATGGTGAAAATAGAACGCGCATGTTACCCTCCACTTCAAAGTCGTGGATATGTTGGCCGTGTTGCTTCGGTTAGGAGCACCTTGGGTAAATCGGCCAGATGATCCCCAGTCACCACTACGATCTCACGCGCCTTTGCTTGTTCAAGGAAGCGATCAAAGTCTCTTCGTTTTTGCGCATTCGGCGACGGAGCGGGCATGTTTGTGATAAACAGCTTGCCGCAGAACCTTCCCCCCAACATGTCGGCGCGAGATTGCAATTCCTCCAAATACTGAGTCTTGAAGGATAAGTCCTCAGTCTTACAGGAGGCGATAAGAGGTTGTCCCTGATGTAAACAAAACAGATCAATTTCACTGACAGCGGCTTGGCTAACAATCTCCAAAGAAAATCGCACTTCGTCAAAGACCGGACGACCAGAGCTGTCCTTCAATGATTGAGCCGTTTCCCAACAGTAGGCTTCGAGCCATGTCCCATCCAAATACTTCCAGTTTGGCTCACATGGGATGAGATACGATACTTGCTGAGATTGAATGGATAACCCCTGTATGAGCCCTAGTTGCTTAAGCCGCATAAATGCATTGATTGTTTCACTATTCAATGGGCTGTTGAGTTTTCCATGAATCGTCCTTTTGTCCGTGCCCCGGTTCCATCTCCGCATAAGGCTCAAGCATTCTCTGGCGTCGGTGTTCACCAAGAACCTGGCTACTTCAAGCGCGGCCTTCTGGTTTATGGAAAGCTTGGAGAATAAAAATGTCTCCCGTGAAGTCCGCCCGTAAATAGTCAAATACTCATTCACCGTTATGCCAAGATCCAACCCCGGAATCGAAGACCCTGTCACGGTAATGATTTTTCCAATCGCCGTAGCCACGTACACTGACGTGACCCTCTGCCTTTTGGCTGCCTCATAACCTCCCAAGGACATGATTGTGGTTCCAGTGGTCAAGTTCAGTACGGTTTCAGCATTTGCTTGCTGGGTTATCATCTCCTCACACGCGTCTGCGACAGCGCTCATCGAGAATGCATCGACCTCCACAGGTTTCAGGACATCCAGGTTCGGGATTGTCTTGGTGAACTCCTTTATTTTTTGAAGGTCTTGCGGCGTGTCCCGCGAAGCAATGAAACCGACCACATCCGGTTTATAGGCGAGAATGCCAAGTGCATTCGGAACCTGCCTGCCACCCACCAGCATGATCATGACCTTTCTCTTTGGCGTATGGTCCATTGCGCCCTCCTGTAAACTCGTAGCCCGCCGATGCGCAAGTCCAGCAGCAGGACCTTATCGACCGGCATCATTGGATACTCGCTAACAACTCCTTGTACCAATCTTTGTCACGCGATTGCTTCTCCCGTCCTGCTTCTTCCACCTTCGCCACGATGGTCTCTGCCACGCGGCGTTTTTGTACAGGGTTGACCTCCAGTTTGCGCCACAGTTCGTAAAAGGTGTAGATGCGCCCCGCGACCTCTGCGGGCTTTAACGCTTGGACCCCCGCAATCAGTTGATCTGCCTTTGCCTGGTCAGGGTCAAGGAGCGGCGCAGATTCGAGTTTCAGTCGCCCATAGCTGCTGGATGTCTTCGCGCCAATCCCTGAGTGAGCCAACGCGTGCTTCAAGATGTCAAAGGTTGCATTGACCCATCCAGGCGGTCCTGACAACGCGATGAGATATTTGCCAGTGGCCGAGAGAAATGGCACAGGGTTCGGGTCATCCCAGTCTGCTGGCGGCGCGGTGCGGTCGTTCTGATAGTATTTTTCGTGATGAACCGTGATGACATCGGGATGCAAGGCGGCGCTGTTCGGCAGCGGCAGTGCGTCGTAAAAAGTGACGTAGCCTGCGGTCTGCGTGTCGCCAAACACCGTCACATAAGCGGGAGTATCGGGCTGCCATTCGTCTCCAAGGTGCTGACGGGCAAAACTGGCAGCCAAGCCCTTGAGCGCACTGCCAGGGATGTAGGGAATGCCGTAGGTGTGGTGCAAGGCGACGGAAGTTTCCAAAACGCTCTCTTCGCCCAAGCCAATCGCCATGCGTCCTTGCGCTTCAGCCACCCGACACTCAGCACCATACTCCTGCAATGTTTGCCGCCATCGCGCGAACCAGCGCGCGTAGTCCTCTGGCACGCGGATTTCAGCCACTTCCTTCACCAGCACACCGCGGCTCTCCTTGTCTTCACGCGCTTGTTCACGGATGAATTTGTCCAGCCAGAGTCCCGCGTTCGTCGTTCTTGTCTTTCGCACGTTCTCAAGAGGTTGTCGCTGCGTGCTCATTCGTTGCCACCTCCTTCTGCTTCTTCGCCCGCCTCAATGCCTAACACGGACTGGACGAACCGCTTGTACCAAACCAGCGCCGCCAGCACTTCGTGCGTCAGGCGCATGTAATCATTGAGTTCCGCCGTGCGGCTGCGCGCGAGCAGATCTGGTTCGTTGACGACGGCGGCGATGTGGTCAAGCAGTTTCTTCTGCTCGGCGCTGCCCCGTGAGTCAACAAACGCCAGCGCCTGCGCCAGTCCCGCCGTGTGAATCAGCACTGGCAACTTGTGCGCCATTGAGCCATATTTCTTGCGTTCGGTTTCTGGCGCCTCACGGAACTGGCTCACCTGCTCAAAGATTTGCGCTGCGTATCGTTGGTTGCGTGTGAGCATCATTAATTCCCTCCTGTCATTTGCAAGCGGCATAAGCCGCGTCCCACGGTTGCCTTGCCGCCAAATTGCAGAGGTTTGCCCATCAAGGCAGTGAGGGTGGTGAACACCTCATCTCGCGTTGCCTTGATGGGAGTAGCAACGACTAACCCAGAGAGAATCGTCTCCGTCGGCAAGGCTTCTTCATACCAGAGACCACCTTTCTTCACCGTCTTGGCTTCTTCGAGCAACTTGATGCGGGCGGTGATTTCGGTGGCGGTGTCGAGCAGGAAACTCAGCACATCGTCATGCACCACGCCAAAGCGCGCGGTCAGCATCTGCTGCCAAACCGTGTCGTTTGGAAAGACCTGGCTGCCAAGCCACTGCGCCCACCCACGCGCATCGCTGTGTGGGGTGGCAGTTAAGTCCAAATCTTCCAAGATGACTTGGGCGTTGATAGTGATTTGGCAGCCGTCATCGGAGACCACGCAAGCATCGGCAGATGGCGATGGGCCATTCGATGGTAATCCACTTACGGCAGCATCCTGCGCATCGCGGTGCAGGCGTCGCAGAATGTAGGGCGACGTGACCCACGCGAACGTTCCTGCCAGACTGCGAATGGGCAGTAGCAGCAGCAGCAGGTCTGAGAACTGGACGGAACTCGCGTAATCGGAGGCGTTGCCCGTGTCGGGACCGAACACCCTCTTTTTCCTCACGTCATCCGTGCAGGCATCGCGCAGTGTGCCTTTGAGGGATGAGCCAGGGAGATAGGGCAAACCCGTTGCCTTCTCACGTGCGATGGGCAAGTCAATCACACCGACGCCCTGCCCCGTGCCCGCGTGCAGCGGGGAGAGCGCGTGAACAAAAAGTAAGCGTGCATTCATTGTCGTAACCTCCTCGTTAGAGTGTGTTCAAGAAAGCCTGCAAAACATCTATGTTCCCACCGAGGGGTAGAATGGCTCTGGCTTCCGCAGGTGTGAGCGTCGCTTGAACTGTTGGATTGCCTGGTGCGTCTGTTAGGACGAGCGGTGGAACATTAGAGCCTTGCAAGATAATGGCAAGTCCGACTGCCTGTCCGTCAGAACAAGCGAGAGGACGGAGTATGAGCGGGCTGGCGAAGCGTTTGCGGTCAGCCAATTGTCCTTCCAGCGTTGTCTTCGTCGGATCACCCGCTGCCTCATCCTCCGATTTAAACTTGAAGACGATGGGAAGACCCAAAGCTGCTCGCGGAAATTTGTCTGGCATAGTGGGTGATGGTGTGGCCGGTGGAACCCGGCTCGGAAAGAGTCGGCGAATCGCGTCCGGCTCCGGCCATTTGCTGCGACCGGGACGCGGCGGTCTGCCCGAGGGAGGTGTGCGTCCCAATGGCTCCTGACGAAATGCTCTAAGCTTCCGTATTAGGAACTTCCATGCTTCCTCTGCATTGGTTTGGGGCGCAGTAACCCTTCCGTGCCACACTCGGTCAAGATGTGGTACATCAGGAGGCCACATTCCTGAGAGAATATGCTTGGAAAGTCCCGAACGAATTGTTGTTTCGACGTCATCGACAGCGGGCAACAACACCGACGTGCCATTGACACTCACGAGCAGCAACGCGCCAAACCCGCGTCGGGTGCGTGCCCCGATACCACCAAATGTCTCCCAAGCCCAGAGCGCTGCCTCAACACTCGCAACAGTATCCTTGTCATTCGGGTAGGTAATTGTTAGTGTGAAGCAAATTCCACTTCTGACGGTCTTAGTCCGCATACCGATGTCGCCTTTCTTGACTTCATCGTCGGTGGGCTGCAGCGGGAATGCGACATACGCAGGCGCTACCGATTCATTCGCCTGCACCTTTGGTTTTGGTTTACCGCCCTTACCCGGCTTACCAGCCACCACATTAAAGGGACGTTGGTCGGTGCCAGTGTCGTTCACCTCCACGCAAATCTGCACTTGTGATGGTCTCGGTTTCCGCTCTGTACTAGCCGCGCCCCAGAGCAGGTCTTCCGCTTCTTTCATGCGTGCCAGATTGCCGCCAAACTGCCCACCTCGACACGCGCGCCACCAGAAGCGCAGATGTCCGCGTATTTCAGAACCTCGGATGATCGTCACAGGGTCAGCCACTCCTGACTCCACACCGCCGCCAAACAGGGGCGTAATCAACTCGTATCGGCGGACTTGGGTGACCAGTTGCGTGGTCTGACTACCCGCCCGCCGCTGGCTCAAAATAGGTGCAACTTGTGGTGGGGTACCTGTTGGTGGTTTTCTCATGATGACACCTCCATTGGTTTCAAACTTCCATCCCACACGCCCAGGACAGCGAGACCAAAACCGTCACAGCGGTTCTGGTCTTCGTCGCTGACGCAGTGCATCCATCTCGCGTCAATCCACCGCTCAATTGTCGTGTCATCGCCGTCCAGTTTGAGAAACAGCGTCGTGCCTGCGGGTGCAAGGCGGTGTGTGGGTTTGGGTCTGTTGTGCTCAAAGTCCCAGCCAGAAACCACTTGCGGTCTGCCAATCGCCATCGCTTGCAAAGACGGCGTGACGCCATCGCGTTGGCTGTCCAGCCATGAGGGTTGTGAGCCATTCAGAAAGTACGCTGGTGTGAGCAGCACGACGCGGCAGTGGTGGTCTTTAACAATGCTTTTCCGCAGTGCCGCAGGACAGGACGGCAGCGAGTGGCTGCTAGGTCGCCAACTGACCAACCGCCGCTCACCGCCCAGCGGGGCAATTCCTGCTTTCAGATGGGGAGCATCGGTCGCCACCGCCAGCGCCAGCCGAGTTCTGTTTTCTTTTTGCGTGAATTCTAGTCCCCGTGTCTGAAATAGCGCGCCTTCGGCGGCGGTTTGCGTCTCTGGCTGTATGCTGACGTGCATCCGCTCCTCTGAGACAGGCCCGTTGTGCCCCAGATCTGTAAGCGTCACTTCTCCATCTTGTGGGTTCAGCAGCCACTGCCCGAACTGGTTCCAGTTCCAATAACGCGGCGCGTTACCGCAGGGCTTGCGCGGGTCTGGTTTGGGCATGCCTACGAGCGACAAGCCGCTTGGAAGGTTGGTACTGGCTTGCGCGGGCAATTCGAGCGGCACAAGCCGCTTGAGCACCGCCTTTGTCGGGTTGGACGGCTCTACGTCTAACAACAGCGCATCGGCTGGCGCGGGGGCAAGCCACCGAACAATATCGCCCGTCGTAGGGTCCAGTTCCACCAACAACGGACCACGAACGCCAATTTGCTTGACGCGCCCAATCTCGCTGGGTTGGAAGCGCCCGTCAGCATCCAGCCCGTCTCGCGTTCTGACTCCTCCCGTCGTCGTTGAAGGAAACGGGAATGTCAGCGATGCTGCGCGCGCTCCAGGCGTCGGTCCGAAAGGTCGTCCGTCGCGGACAATCAGGGGGTCACGAGGTTCGATGATCCAGATGTTCATACTTCTTCACCTCCTCTTGAGGGCTGATCTCCTCTTACGAAAGACTGCCACCCATCCCCTCTATCAAGAGCCACCGGTAGCAAGTTGCCGGCAAAGGGCTCATACAAGGCTATGGTCTTGATAACTAAAAAGGGAGCTTTGCTATTGCCAAGGTAGCTCCGCTTCGGCCAGATCACCAAAACTTGAGCTGGCGGATCCCAGGATCATGGTCCTGCGCCGGCTCAAGGTGCTATAGAGCAGCCCTGGTACACTCCCTGACCCGCACCAAGAACAGGATCAGAACCGTTTTGGATGAATGCTTTCTGAGAATACCAGCAGGTGCCCCTCTTCTCTACTATTTTCTGCAAGAGCTCCCTGGCTCTTCTTAAGTGCTATCCTACCCCAGAGGCGCTTGCTTTCAGCTCTCCTTAAGAAGAGCTCAGGTGCCTTTCTTTTAAAGGCCTCAAGTAAGCGGGTGGGTGAGGCTTTAGGCCAGGGCCATCTTAAAGGCAGCTCTAGATGTCCATTGCCTCCTCCTGGCTGGCCAGCACCTGGCAAACTATCTTGGCGGACCTGGTGCAAGAACTGGAAGCTCTCCTTGAGCGCACCCAGCATGTGAATCAGGCCATCAGGGACAGCCTGAGCCAGCTTCTCCAGAGCCTGACCACCATTCCTGGCCTAAATAGCATCTTTGCCGCCACCATCATCTTAAGAGATTGGAGACATCTCCAGGTTCAAAAGTGCTGATCAGCTTTTAGCCTACTCTTAAGATGATTCCCTCCTCTCGGGATTCTCAGCATCTTTAGCTCCCGCTTCAATCCCATGGCCAGGCGGGGCAACCCTCAAGCTTTGCTATACCTTCTATCGCTTGGCTCTGGTCAGCATTAGGTTTAACCCGGCTCTTAAAAGCTACTACCAGAGGAGAGTAGAGGCTGGTCTCCCTAAAAAGAGGGCTCTCATAGCCGTAGCCCGAAAGCTGGTGCGCCTTGTCTATGTCCTCCTCAAGGAGGGACGGCCCTATCTCTTGCCCGCAACCGGGAATATGCCAGCAGACAATGTGTAAGTTTTCAAAGTACAGAATGTTCCAAAGCTAACTTGTTTTTCTACCTAAAGGTCTTTGTTGCCCCTTGACAATTTCATAGCAAGTCTTCCGCCATCAGTGGTATCTACGTCTGATCCTGTGCGGCAGCGAACTCCCGCGCGATAATGAGTTCAGTAGCCAGTTCTGCGACAGGCAGTTGGTGCTGATTGATGAGTTCACCCAACTCCTGAAGCAGATCCTTGGCGATAGGTTGCAGACCTCGCTGTGCTTCTTTGCGGCGAAGGATGCGCATGGCTTCTTTCCGCGTTGCTTCCTCCAAGGAGCCAAGTCGCAGGGCTAAGTCGCGCAGTTCATAAGCAGCGCCATCTGGTATGGCTTCAGTTCGATGCAACACAATGAACCGCTCCAACCGCTGGTCCAATGTTCCCCATGCGCCGGTCACTGTGCGGTCAACCCCGCTCCGCTTGCTCACCGTCACCGCCAGTGCGTTCTTGCCTGCAACCGACTTCGCTGCCTTCTCGGCAGCGCGCGCCAGCGCGAGGGCCTCGGACAATGGCTCCAGGTGATGGGCAACAACAATGCCGACAGAAAGCGTAGGCGAAGTTTCCTTTCCATCTTCCCGCACCTTGAAGGCTGCCAATTCTTGGTGGAACGTCTCCGATAGACAACGTGCGCACGCCAGCACTGTATGCAGCGGCACAAAAGCCAGCACGTCATCGCCGCCCGAATACACCAGTGAACCCTTGTGATCTTTCACGATACCAGCGCCCTTACTGGCGAAGCAACTCAAGCGCTGCGACAGTGCTCGGTGCTGTTCCGCGGTTTTCTGCTCGTTAATCGCTTTGCCCATGCGGTCGCCGTCTGCCAGCAGCAGCGCGTAGTAGGGGATTGGACTTTGGTCGTCGAGTGCCTTTTTGCGAAACTTGCGCAGTGCCTCTTTTGCCTTTTCCAGTTTGTCCTTGTCCTCGAAGAATTCGCTCAGTCGCTCTTCAAAGAGCAGGTGACCGTCATAATGACCAAACACGGAATGACTCGTCGGCACATTGCCTAATTCGTCAGATGAGATTCCAAGCCCTTGCAGGCTTTTGATGTATTCGTCAGTGGCGATGTTGTCAGTCAGTCGTTTCAGTAAAGGCAATGCCGCGACATGGGACGTGCTGAAGAAACGGTCAGCGCCGCTGCCGCGCTTCCCGTGACGCTTCAGCAACCCCACGCCGCACAAGCGTTCGCCGACACGCACGCCGTAATTTCGGCGGAGTTGTACTTCGGTCATCTGGTCATAGACAGACTCAGGGATGACCGACTCACGCTGCCCATCCAGTGATGATTTCGGAGCCGAGCTCCCCCAAGAGACAGCCGCAAAGTCGCGCGTCACCTTCCGCGCAGCCAGCAAAGACTCGACTATCTCACGGGCTTGGCTGTAATTCCCATTGACGGGGCAGGCTGCCCAGAAAAACTCAAGCATATCGTCCACCTGACAATCGGCGGTTGTGCGGTCAAAACGACCTTTGACCTTTGCGTAGGCTTCGTCACGAATCTCACGCAGCCGTTTTAGAATTGCCTCCCGAACGGCTTTGCCCAATTCCGCTGGCGACTGCTTGACCAGCGCCACGACTTTGTTAGGAACGTTGAAGTCCTCCGACTGCAACTCAGCCAAATTATTCGGCGCTGGAAAGATGAGACAGGCAATGTCGTGCCCGTTCTGCTTCACAATTTCTAGCGCGGCGGCTTTCGACAACTCGCTCAATAGCCACGAGCCAAACCACAAGTCACGGCTGCGACGAGCGGTGGCGATGAAGTCCTGAACAGGACCAACGTGGAAGGCGAGGAGATGCGATTCACTCATGGCGTCTTCCCTCCTTGCACAATGTGTTGATAGGCTTCCCATTTCGGGGCGAAGCTGTTAAGGAACCTCGGGGTCACGGTTTTGATATTGAACTGTACTTGTGCCATTAGTCTTTACCCTCCTAAGGCAGGCAAGAATGCCTGCGCTACATTACCTGCGACAGGCAGGCTGCCTGCCCTACTCCTTAAACTCTAGCAGCGGCCCGCCATATCGTTCCTTGGCTAAATCGGCGCCGCATTCCTTGAAGTACCGCAGCCAGAAGTTTTGCAGGCCGAATATCTTTTCCGAAGGCATCTTCTCGTAGCTCCCGGCAGCGGCACCCACGACGTACACCTTAACGCCACTCAAGTCAGGCAATCTGCCCTTGGCCTTCTCCTGAGATATGATTTGCTCGATCTTTCGCTCGGTTAAATTCTCTCGCCTGAAATTATAGTGCTCTGATTCCTCGACCATATCGGAAAACACAACCAGTGTCATCGGGCAGTCAAAAGCGGCCAGTCGCGGGCAGGTCAAAACCGGCCACTTGAGTAGATTCTCTTAGTTTATCCGGTTAAGCCTTCCAGTGCAATCCGCCTTTGCTTTCTTTCTGAAGTTTCATCTATGATAGCATGAAAGCGCCGTGTCTCTAGGAGATAATAGAGGTTAAATTCAAAACAAAGGAGGCACGGAAATGGCTCTGACCAATACTGGAACAGTAATCGGTATGGACATAGGCAAGAAATACTCCTGCTGTGAGGCTATCAGCGCAAAGACAGGACAGCTCCTTAGGCAAGAGAGGCTTGCCAACAGCAGGGAGGATTTTGTCTCCTTTGTCGAGGGCCTTCCAAGGCCCATCCGGCTTGTGATGGAGGCAACGGGCAACTGGCAATACCTTTACGAGTGCTGGGAGGAGCTTGCAGAGGAAATCCAAATGGCCCATCCCCTTAAAACCAAGGCCATTGCTTCTGCCAAGATTAAGACAGACCGAATTGATGGCAGGATACTTGCTCATCTGGGAATGGCTGATCTGGTCCCCCAGGCATACATCCCTCCTAGAGAAGTTAGAGACCTCAGAGAAATCTTAAGACACAGGGCATTTATGGTTGCCCTTCAAACCAAGGTCAAAAACAGAATCCATTCCTATCTTTGGAAGCTGGGCATTGAAACCTGATCTTTGGCAGAGGAAGGCTGAGTTTTGACGAGGATTTTTACATAGTTTAGCCTTGGTGGCAGTGCTGCTTCTGCTATCCTTGGGCTCGTTGCATCACCCCATTGCTCTATGTTATAATGGGTTTTGTTTAAGTTATACTCTTTTAAGAGTGGGCAAGAGCCCACTCTTTTTGTTAAAACTTGTAGCAAGCTTTTAATGGTAAGCTTTA
>QLUS01000053.1 GCA_018725535.1 Bacillota bacterium | reverse complement strand
GCGGTAATCTGGTCTGTGCTAATCATTACATCATTGCTCCTTTTCAGTTTCTAAAGCAGTCGGAAGCAGTAGGGACGGAGCTTTTTGCTTCACCCGCTCCTCTTTTACTGGGTGAGGTCTCCGGGTTCCTGTAGATTGGCACGATGCGGGGTGACTGGGCAGGAAGAGGAAGGAGGGCTAACGAGAGGCTGAGGCGTGTGTTACAAAAAGAACCGTCCCCAGCGTTACAGCGTTACGCTCGCGCAGAGCCTACGAGTTCCCTGATGCTACTTGCGCCTTGCCGGGTCACGTATTCTTCTAGACCTATGCAGATTTCGGGTATGGCGTAGGGATTAAGTAAATTGGCGGTGCCTACGGCGACACACAATGCTCCGGCCAAGATAAACTCAGCGGCATCCTGCCAACTGCTAATGCCGCCCATGCCGATAATCGGCACGCTGACGGCCCCCGCTACCTGCCATACCATGCGCAAGGCAATGGGCTTAACTGCCGGGCCGGAAAGTCCGCCAAAGGTGTTGTTGAGCACAGGACGCTTGGTGTCGACGTCGATGGCCATGCCAAGCAGCGTGTTAATGAGCGAAATACAATCTGCGCCTTCTTCCTCCACGCTCTTGGCAATAGACGCTATGTCCGTAACGTTCGGCGACAGCTTAACGGTTAGTGGCAGGGCAGTGTGGCGACGCACCAACCGAGTTACCCCTGCTGCCGATTCGCATGTGGCGCCAAAGGCCATGCCGCCTTGCTTGACATTAGGGCATGAGATATTGACCTCTAACATACTCACACCCGGTACACCATCGAGGCGACGGGCCAGCTCCGAGTACTCCTCGGCTGTGTTGCCGGAGATATTGACGATAACCGGTACGCCCTTTTCACGCAAGAAGGGGAGTTCTTCGGCGATAAACCCTTCCACCCCGGGGTTCTCAAGACCAATGGAGTTGATCAACCCGGCCGGCGTTTCTACTAGTCGGCGTCCGGCGTTGCCGTGGCGCGGTCTGAGTGTAATGCCTTTGACGACCACGGCACCGAGTAACCGCAAGTCATAAAACTTGTCAAACTCCCTGCCGTAGCCGTAGCAGCCGGAAGCAGAAAGCACCGGGCTAGATAGGCTCATGCCGCACAATGCCGTGGTCAGTTTCTCGCTCATAGCTTAACCTCCTCTGCCCACACTACAGGCCCATCTGTGCAAACGTGCCAATAGCCTTCGTCGCTGGCGCGCTCACATGAACAGCCCAAGCACACGCCTAGCCCACACGCCATGTGCTCTTCGAGACTGAGCTGCAGCGGTAGTTCTGAGTCCTTGCACACCCGCTTGACCGCGCTTAGCATGCCGCGCGGCCCGCATGCGTAAGCTAGGTCGAATCGGTCGCCTGCGTCAATTGTTGCTTGGAGTAAGTCTGTTACTAGACTAGGACACTCGCCGCGCTGCTCTTCCGTGCAGCAGAGTACGCGCAGGCCTAAAGCCTTCAGTTCTGTCTTGTCTGCTAAGTCGGAGGACAGGCGCGCGCCATAAAGGAGACTCACCTCTAAACCGTGGGTCACGAGCGCTGTCGCAAGGGGGTAGAAGGGAGCGATACCCATACCGCCCGCGACAAGCAGCACGCTTGGCTTCGCAGCTGGTCCCATTTGTTTGCTCTGCTCTGGCAGCACAAACCCCTTGCCAAGCGGGCCGAGCGCCGTGAGCTTGTCCCCGACGCGGATATGGCGCAAGAGCTCTGTGCCTCTGCCGACCACACGGTATAGCACAGAGAAAGTGCCGCCCTCGCTGTCGATGCGGTTGAAGCTAAAGGGCCGCAGCAGTAAGGGATCGTAACTTGCGGGTGCCCCGCACTTAATGTTAACAAATTGCCCGGGCAATGCTTCGGCTGCAATGTTCGGCGCATGGATGGTGGTGCGGAAAATGCTCGGTGTCAACGTTTCCTGAGCGATAACGGTGCCCTGCTCGAACTTTATGCTTACCACGCGAGTTTCTTCACCTCCGCTAAAGCTTGGTTAATGGCATCACGCGATGCAATCGCCACCTTGCGTGCGGCATCAGGGTAGTCCCCGCCGTACTTGTGATAAGCAAAAATAACCTCGCGCGCGGAGTTTATCACCGCGCCTAGGCCATCAGGGTTAAAGCAAGGCACTACGTCGCTTGGTTTTCCCCCTTGCGCACCGAAACCCGGAACCAAGAAGTAGTTGTGCGGCATTAAGCTCCGCAACCGCGCTGCCTCGTCAGGATAGGTGGCACCTACTACCGCGCCTATCGGCGCGTAGCTACGCTCGTCAAGGTGTGGCAGGCCAAGTTCATGGCACATTTCTCCTACAATCTCGTAGACCTTGCGCCCACCGCAGTCGAGGTCTTGCAGTTCCTTGCTGCCCGGGTTAGATGTTTTTACCAGCACGAAGATGCCGTGTCCAAAGCTCACGCAACGTTCTATCATCGGAGCTAGACTGTCCTGGCCAAGATAAGGGTTCACGGTCAAGGCGTCGGCGGCAAATACGCGCAGAGACCTTTCGCCCAATACAGTCTCCCCCAAATAGGCGTCGGCGTAACTTTCTGCAGTTGAGCCAATGTCGTTGCGCTTGCCGTCAGCAATAACTAGGAGCCCTTGCGCGTTCGCGTACTCGATCGTCGCAGCTAAAGTTTCCATGCCGGGCACACCTAACTGCTCGTAGCAGGCCAGCTGTGGCTTTACGGCAGGGATGACATCCGCGAGCGCGTCAATTATCCCTTTGTTAAACTCTAGCGTAGCCACAGCGGCGGCCTCGAGCGTGTTGCCGAGTTCACCCCGCCACTTGGCTACGATGTCACGCGGCAGAAGTGCAGGTCGCGGGTCTAGTCCCACAATCAGGTGGCAGCGCTTGGTGAGGACAGCCTCCGTCAGTCGCATGGAAAAAGGCTTAGTCATACACGACACCATCTTTCATAACAATCTTGCCCTCGACCATGGTCAGTATTGGCCACCCAGTGAGTGTTCTCCCGCCAAAAGGCGTGTTTCTCCCTAGCGAGTATAACTTCTCCGGTTCGACTGTTCGCGTTAGGTTAGGGTCTATTAGAGTGAAGTCGGCAAGGCCGCCAAGCACTATTTCGCCCACGGGCAGAGCAAAAATCTTTGCCGGTCGAGTGGAAAGCAGGGCCACCAGTTCCCGCAGACCGATGACGCCGGGGGCCACAAGCTCGGTCATCAGCAAGGGCAGGGCAGTTTCAAGCCCCACAATACCAAAGGGGGCCTCAGTGTAGTCAGCAGCCTTTTCATCCTTGTGGTGGGGAGCATGGTCTGTGGCGATGCAGTCGATGTAGCCCTCTATCAGTGCCATGCGCAGCGCGCAGACATCTGCCTCCGTGCGCAGAGGCGGGTTCATTTTGGTGTTTGCGTCTGCCGGATTGACATCTCTGTCGGTAAGTACGAGGTGGTGCGGAGTCACTTCGCAGGTTAGGCTTAGGCCGCTATCCTTAGCTTGGCGGATAAGCAGCATGGCATTTTTTGTGCTGACGTGAGCGATATGGAGCTTCCCTCCCGTAGCGCGTGCCAGAGCGATGTCGCGCGCCACCATTGCTTCTTCGGCGGCAGCGGGGATGCCGGGCAAGCCTAGAGCTTCCGAACGCTCACCTGCATGCATGGCCCCGCCATAGGACAAAGCCTTATCTTCGCAATGGGCGACAATGGGGAGGCCATGCTCGCGCGTGCCAAACAAAGCTTCGTACATCAGCTTCGCGTTCATAACCGGCTCACCGTCATCAGAAAGGGCGACCGCACCGACCTTTAGTAGCTCTTGGTGCGGAGTGAGGGTCGCCCCCTTCTGAGCGAGAGTTACTGCCGCCAGCGGATAGCATCGCACTGCAACGTTTTGCGCTAGCTCGCGCGCTTGTCGCACTAGGGACGCGCTGTCAATGGGCGGCCAAGTGTTAGGCATGGCACACACAGTCGCAAATCCTCCGGCTGCCGCCGCACGGCATCCAGTGCGCACCGTCTCTTTATGCGTTCGCCCGGGTTCCCGAAAATGCACGTGCAAATCGACGAACCCCGGCACCAACACCTTGCCGCCTGCCTCAATGACTTCTGCCGGACCGCTAGGAAGACCAGCCCCTACAGCCGCGACTCGCCCATTCACGACCAGCACATCGGCCACCTCATCGACACCGTGGGCAGGGTCAAGCAAACGCGCACCGGCAATTACAATCCGCATAATTTCACCCCCATAAAAATAGGCTTCCCTGCCAGAGTGCAGGAAAGCCATGTAGCCCAAACGCATTACGGGCGACTTCCTTCCTAGCCTCTCTGGGCGCGGTTAAAGGAGTGCATGTTTCATGACAACACTACCGCAAGGGTAGGGGGATGTCAAGCGAAGCAGTGGGGACGGAGCCTTTTGCTTCAGTCGCTAGGTGTGTTACAAAACGAACCGTCCCCGGCGTTACAAAAAGAACCGTCCCTATCGTTCTCCCCGGCGTTCCAGATTTTACGTGAGTTAATGCGGCCCCTTGACACTCCGCTGCAAAAGGTATAGCTTATGTATAGAAGTGCCTTTAATTCCGCCGCACGTGATGCGGCATAGCCCTGTGAGGCTGGGAAGGCAGCAAGTGTTAGCTGTGCCCTTCCAAACTCGCGGGAGGGCCTTTTGGTTTGCCTAAGTAGTGTTTAGGACTGCGTCACAGGAGAACCTACGAAGGGAAGGGGAGTATCAATGCAGCTCAAAGGAAGACACCTCATCAGCCCAAACGACCTGACGCTCGACGAAATCGACGCCATACTAAGGCTTGCGCATGACATGCGGCAGAACCGCCGCGCTTACGCTGACTCATGTCGCGGCAGCATCCTAGGCACGCTGTTTTATGAGCCAAGCACACGCACTAAACTTAGTTTTGAATCGGCCATGCTGCGCCTAGGAGGGCAAGTGCTCGGCTTCGCTGACGCCAACACATCTGCTGTCGCCAAGGGCGAATCCATCGCCGACACCATCCGGGTGCTTGACGGCTATGCGGATGTCGTAGTCATGCGCCACCCCAAGGAGGGGGCACCTAAGCTCGCTGCGCGCTATGCGCGTGTGCCAGTGATTAACGGTGGCGATGGCGGACACCAACACCCGACGCAAACCCTGACTGACCTTTTGACGATCGACACCTATAAAGGGCGGCTACACGGTCTGCGCGTGGCCTTCTGCGGCGACCTTAAGTTCGGGCGCACGGTTCACTCGCTGATAGAGACACTGGCGCGCTATCCCGAATCTAAGTTTTTCCTAGTCAGTCCCGAGGAACTAGTACTGCCGGAGCGCCTGAAGCAGCACCTTGGGCGCAGTTTCAGCTGTGAGATGATTGAGTGCCGACGCCTTGAAGAAGCGCTCCCTTATGTGGATGTCCTGTACATGACGCGCATCCAGCGAGAACGCTTCTTTAATGAAGCGGATTACCAGCGGTTAAAGAACAGCTATATTCTCGACGCGGGGAAAATGCGCGAGGCCCAGTCAGACATGATAGTGATGCATCCTTTGCCGCGCGTGAATGAAATCGCCTACGAAGTGGACAAGGACGACAGGGCAGTGTATTTCCCGCAAGCCGAGCTCGGAGTTTATGTGCGCATGTCGCTTATCTTACACTTGCTGGGGGTGAATTAATCTATGGAAGTAACAGCGATTAAAGCGGGTATCGTGATTGACCACATTGCCGCAGGGAAGGGGTTACTCATCTTTAATAAACTTAACTTAGCGGCCTTAGGTTACCCGGTAGTCCTCTTGATGAACGTTTCAAGCCAACGCATGGGCAAGAAGGACATTATTAAAATTGAAAACTTCACAGCTGTGGACACGGCGATGCTGGGCCTTATAGACCCCAACCTAACAGTGAATGTGATTGAGAACTGCGGAGTCGCTAGGAAAGTGTGCGTGACCACTCCCGCAATAGTCAAGGGGTTATTCGCCTGTAAGAACCCGCGCTGTGTCGCCAATGCCGACCCTGACGTCAGTCCCACTTTCCACTTGCACGATGAAAAGACGCGCAGTTACGTCTGTGAGTATTGTGAAGAACTGACGCGAGTGAACTAGCAAGGAGGTCAAGTACGTGCGTTTCTCTGTTGACCGACTTGTTAAGGCTATACCCGAGCGGCGTTCCACTCGCAACTTTGCAGGGCATCCTATTTCTGCCGAAATCCTAGAGGCACTAGCACACACTAAAGACCTGCAGCCGCTCGGTCTAGCCAGCTGCCGCACGGTGCTGCTCTACGACCCCGCTGGGTTTGACGCTGTCTTTACGGGTATTGTCGGGAGTTACGGCAAAATACGCGGCGCTACGGCCATCTTGGTGCTAGTTGTTCCGGCATCTAGTGGGGACGAAGGGAAGCTAGAGGCGGGATTCATTGGCGAGCAGTACGTGCTCTTGGCAACTGCGCTAGGGATAGCGACGTGCTGGGTGGCGGGGATGTATCATCACAAGACGCTAGCGACGCACCTGAGTCTTGCTCCTGATGAGGTTATCTCCAGCATTATTGCTCTAGGCTATGCAGAGTCTAAAAGAGACGCACTTGGTGCGCTGCTGCACACCTTTGTGCGTCGCAAAAAGTTGACCGACATCGCCGGCCCCCTTCTATTGGACGGCCCGCCGTGGCTCAACACAGCGCTTGAAGCCGTGCGGCTCGCTCCTTCAGCCGTTAATTTGCAGCCTTGGCACTTTGGTGGTACGCCAGAGCGCATTGTGCTTCAGGCTACACGCCGCGCAGCATTCACAGCGATTGACCTTGGTATCGCCATGGCGCACTTTGCGCTGGCCGCTGAAAATTCCGGCATGCACGGTGCATGGCAACAAGAAGGTAACAGCTCGGTATTTTTGCCGGCAGAAAAATCCCCGCTAGTGTGATTGCCGTCACATTATTCTGCGCATATGCAGGTTAAAATGTGCGTAGAAACCTTGAAAGGGGATATGAGAGATGGCATTACGTAAGATCATCAAGATAGACGAAGAACTCTGTAACGGCTGCGGGCTGTGTGTGCCCGGGTGTGCTGAAGGAGCACTGCAAATCGTTGACGGCAAGGCCAAACTAGTTAAAGAGCAATACTGCGATGGTCTAGGCGCGTGTCTGGGCGAATGTCCGACCGGAGCGCTCACCGTTGAGGACCGCGAATCTGCTGAGTATGATGAAGTTGCTACCAATGAATGGTTGAAGAGCATTGGGCGCCCGACTGTGTCTTCAGCACACCCGGCGCCGGAGGCAAAGCATCACGCGCCGCCTCACCAGCCCGAATTGCCGTGCGGCTGCCCCGGCACAAACCCAAAGACTTTTGGCAAGCGCCAAGCAGAGCAACCTGCCAACGTGCCTGCGAGTGCGGGCCGTTCCGAGCTTACACAGTGGCCCATCCAGCTGATGCTAGTACCTCCGAGTGCGCCGTTCCTCCGCGAGGCCGACCTCTTGCTGGCTGCTGACTGCGTGCCCTTTGCTTACCCCGATTTCCATCGCAAGATGCTTAAAGGCAGGGCACTCCCTATCGCCTGCCCGAAACTCGACAATGCCGAACTTTATGTAGATAAGCTCGCCCAGATGATTCGCCAAAACGACTTTCGCAGTATTACCATCGCCCATATGAAAGTCCCCTGTTGCTTTGGGCTGGGCCGCATCGTCAACGAGGCCGTTAAGCGCTTTGGTGTCAAAGTGCCGGTGATGAGCATTAACGTCGGCGTGGAAGGCGAACTAAAGTAGAGTCTGTCTTGAAGAAAAAAGAAGACCCCGGCTTTAAGCCGTGGTCTTCTTTACTTATATGATGACCAATCCTAAATGAGTTAGACCCGCCCAGCACAGGCCGTAAGGTGGCTGGGGATCAACTTGTACAAGTTTTCATGAGGGAGGAGTGGCTTGGTAGAAAAAGCTACCTCAGTAAGCCCTTGAAGTTCTTGCAGGATGGCGCATTCACTTACGTAAAAGCTTGACCTAAGGCGTGGTCGCAGTCTTCTTCAAAACGTTAAGCTACAGAAATGCGATAATGATAATGATATTGACAATCATTATCATTATCGCTATAGTTTCAATTAGGTCAGAAACTTGTATGCCGTTGGCGTGGGCATAACTCATTTTAAAGAGGAGTGTACATAATGAGGAAAATAGTGGTTATATTCTGGAGCGGAACCGGCAACACCAAAAAGATGGCTGAAGCGGTGTATGCGTCAGCCCAAGCATCGAACATTGAGGTTAGTTTGTTGCGAGTAGAGGATGCTCGTCTAGAACACGTGACAAGTGCTGACGCGGTTGCGTTTGGTTGCCCCTCTATGGGCGCTGAAGTGCTAGAAGAAGAATATATGGAACCTTTCATCGAAAGTGTGGAGAAGATTGCGCACAACGGCAAGCCGTTGGCTCTCTTTGGCTCATATGACTGGGGCGATGGGGAGTGGATGCGAGAGTGGCAGGCGCGAATGGAAAAGTGCGCATTTAGGCTAGTTGATGACGGTTTGATAGTCAGGAACGCACCAAGTGCGGGGGGCTTAGCAATGTGTGCTGAACTTGGTAGAAAGATCGGGGCTTCTATTAGAGACGTTAGGAGATAAAGCCATCCTGCGGGGCAGAGCGCGCTCTGCCCCTATCTTGAAGTGAGGGGAAGACGTTGTGTGGATGAAAGAGAAGAAAGTGGTGCGGCTATCGCATAAATCGGCTAGGTGCCACGACACCATAGAATGCCTAGTTGCTGCGCTAGAAGCTAACGACGCATATACAAGCGGTCATTCCTCAAGAGTGGCTGATATGACCACTGACATGGCGCGTGTGTTGGTTGTAAAGGGAGTGGACTTTGAAGATGTCCACTTTGCAGCTCATTTGCACGATGTAGGGAAAATAGCGGTTCCAAAATACATCCTGAACAAGCCGGGGGACCTGCTCCCGCATGAATGGCTGCAAGTAAAAGAACATCCGGTAATCGGGTATAACATTCTGTGTAAATCTAAGTTGCTCTATAGGGTTGCCAAAACTGTACTCTATCACCATGAAAGGTGGGACGGGAAAGGGTATCCGCATGGACTAGGGGGCAACCGAATTCCATTAGGTGCACGGATAATCGCCGTAGCGGATGCTATTGACGCCATGATTACCCAAAGACCGTATAGAGAACCACTGTCTTGGGATGAATGCTATCATGAGTTGCAGGTCAACAAAGAAAAACAATTTGATCCGACAGTGATTGAAGCTGCCAATCTACTCAAAGAAAAATGGATAGCAGATCGCACGCGCAAGCAGCTGTGTTTAAAAGACTACTACAATCGATCCCCCGGGAGCATAGGGGAAGATGTCTAAGGGGACAGGCACCTT
Organism: Bacillota bacterium; assembly: GCA_018725535.1. Taxonomy (GTDB): domain Bacteria; phylum Bacillota; class UBA994; order UBA994; family UBA994; genus UBA994. Next base: position 1,373 of record QLUS01000053.1, on the reverse strand, counting down.
CCTCCTTAAGTCAAGAAAATTTTGGGCTTTACCGATGTTGGTTTGGCTTATGCTGATTTGCGTTTCGCTTGGCTGGAATATCTATTCTCTCAAACAAAATGCACTTACAACGTTTAAGCAGGAAGCACAAACGCTGACCGAGGTAGTATTGTCGACTATGCTGTGGGCAGAACAGCATGGACAAGTTTATCTGCCAGTGTCTGAGTGGATTCCGAAGGAGCCGTTTTTTGCAGAACTGCCTTACAGAGATGTGGAAACTACATGCGGCTTAAGACTCACGCAGGTATCTCCCGGTGCGATTATTCATCAGCAAGCTGAGTTTGGCTGGCTTCATGGATTGACCCGCAAGTCCATTCGCGTCGTAAGCTTACAACCGTTAAACCCTGTTGATGCCCCTGATCAATGGGAGGGCGACGCGTTACAGATGTTTAAAGGTGGTCTTGTTGAAAGGTTTGCCATCGCCGGAGACGGAGAAGAGGCCATGTTTAAGTACATGGTGCCAATCAGAACGGCATCAGCTCAAACTTTAGGGAAAGATATTATCGTCGGTGGCGTATCTGTAAGAGAATGGGCGCGAACACGCTTTGTCGTGATCAAACCGCAAATCAACGGGATGATCATATCGCACGTGTTTATCTTCTTTACGGTTGGCTTGGCGATGGTCTTTCTTTTATTCCGGTTGAGGTGCCAAGGTTTGAGTCTTGATAGGATTAATAAAGAGCAGAAAGCGATGATTGCTAAGCTTGATGAAAGCGAGCTTAAGCTTAAGGAAATGTCAATTACTGATGAGCTTACGGGACTTGCAAATAGAAGAGGATTTTTTGTCCTTGGCGCAGAAAAGCTGGATGCTACCAAGCGAAAGCAGACCAAAAACTGGTTGGTTTTTATTGATATCGACGGGATGAAATCGATAAATGACAATTATGGACACAATGAAGGAGATAGAGCTCTAGCAGCGGCTGCCGATATCCTTAAGCAAACTTTTCGTAATTCGGATGTTATAGCGCGCATGGGCGGAGATGAGTTCGTTGTTATGTTAAGCGAGGCGGATACCATAAGTGGGGATACGATACTTACCCGTTTGCAGAACAATATTGACACTTGTAATGCTGCTAACAATACCAACTATCGATTGTCGCTAAGTGCAGGAATTGTTGAGTGCGACTTGTGTGAAAAGAATTGCAGTGTCGGGGAGCTACTCAAAAAAGCGGATGAGTTAATGTACGAGAACAAGAGGATAAAGAAAACAGGGAAGGCAGGCAGGGAAACAGCCTAGTGAGTAGAATAGCTTTAAGGATACTATTTATGAGGAGCTGGGTGTATGGGCAGACAGGAGCGTAGGCGTCGCCTGCGGAAAGAAAAATCTTCATTAC
>QLUS01000052.1 GCA_018725535.1 Bacillota bacterium | reverse complement strand
CACCTCTTAGCTTACATACTACCATGTCATGCTCAATCTGTACAGACTGCGCACCAGCAACACAGGGGACGCAACACGGGGCAACACAGGGGACGTGAAATTTTGTTGTGCAGCACGCACGCCTAGCTCTTAGAACGGCAAGTCCTCGTCGCCGACATCGAGCACCCGCGGAGTCGTGGCCTTAACCCACTTGACATAACTCAGTTCGCGGAGCGTTCGGACAGCCCTTTTCTTCCTCGGGGGCCAGTCTGTATAGTCGTCCGCAGCGGACAACTCGTCGGTAGACTGTTCGAGCGGCACATATCCCCAAGCGTGAGCTACCCAATCATGTTCGCCAAAGCACGCTTGAACTTCCTTTTGCTCTCCTGCACGCTCCTGCCTTGCTCGCTTAGCCTTGCGTCGCTCCTCTTTCCACTTCTTATATTTGCGCAGATCCTCTGGGGCGTCAGGTCTCCCCAACATAGTCAGTTCTTTGACGCAGTCCAAGAGACTAACCCCGTACTTCTTATTGTATCGCTTAATAACAAGATGCCCACTGTAAGCATGCACCCACTTCGCGGCATGTAAGGCACTCTTGTTCGGGGTGGTTGTGGTGGAAGATAGTAGGCAGAGCCTATTCATTAGCACGTTTCATGACGAGACCATAATTGAAATCATGAGGGTGCAGGAGAGAATGGGGAGATTCGGGACGATATCGAAGGCTTGAAATTGAGAATCGCTCTGCTCCAATCGGCCGAGAGTGAGTTTGCTCAAGAATTAGACGACTTCCGGCGGAAGCTTCACCAAGCGGAGCTACGCAAAGAACAAAAACTTCCTGGACTTGAGATGGTCAAGGGTTTTGCCGCTTCACCGGCCAAGCAGGGGGTTTGAGGGTCGGGTTGCGAGGGGTGATCATTATGCTGCACACTTACGATGATTTCGTTCGTTACATTAACATTTGCGGATTTATGCCGCTTTCCCCGACCAAACTGGGGTTCCCATCGCTAGTAGACTTGACAGAGGACAGCGCAGGGCACACTAATGAAGCGTCAGACCCGTGGGTGTGGCGCAACAAGATTGCCGAGGAAAAAATTGCGGCCTATGCCAAGCTATTTGGCAGGAAGCCAGGGTTTATTAGCTTGGCCTATTACCCATATTTTATGGTATTACGGCGTGGCACTGCCACGGGAGCGGACCTATATAGCGAAGGAAAGCTGAGTTATTTAGCCCATGCCATCTATGAGCTGTTTCAAACCAGCCCACAGCTAGCTGCACACGAACTACCCCGCTTGCTCGGCCTAGAGGGCGAGAGGAAGGGCGAAATCGAAAACGCGTTAACGGAGCTGCAGATGCACATGCTCATCACCACGTGCGGCGCGGCGCGCAAAACAAACCCTCGGGGCGAAGAATACGGCTGGCCGGCGGTTGTCTATACAACGGTAGAGAACTGGCTGCCTCAGGATATTCTACTCCGCAGTGATGCTATGACCAAGGACGAGGCCAAGGCGTTTCTCCTAGACAAGGTGAGTAAGATGTTGCTCGGGGGCGACGAAAAGAAGCTGCTCCCCTTTCTATTGCCTTAGGAGTCGCAGGCGACACGGCACTAAAAGCGAAACGTACATTGTGTAAGCAATGTACGTTAGTGTATTATGTAAGGGAGGTGGTTTGCTTATGTACGCTATTCCTGTGCGCAGTGCAACTGAGGCAAGAGAGAACTTCAGCGCTTACCTTGACGATGTGGCTCGGAAAAGCCCCCAGGCTATTAGGAGGCAGCGGGACTCGTTCATTACCATGTCTTTTGAGCACATTAATGCGTTGTTGCCAGATCTGTTTCTTACACTGACCTACGACATTGAAGACGACGGCACGTATTCTGGCACTATTGAAGAAATCGGCCTTTGCGGCAACGCCGACACGCTGTCCAATTTGGCAAGCGATTTGGCAGAGCAACTTATGGAATACGCACAAGACTATTTCACGGATTTCAATAAGTACTTCTTCAGTCCGAACCGCCGCTCGCATTTCCCATACGTAGTAAAAGCCTTGGCACAGAGCGACATTGACGCGGTCATAGCCCTGTACAAGTATGCCTAGCTGGAAGGAGCTTCGCGACTACCTAAAACAAGAAGGCTTCACTCTAAAACGCATTTCTAAGGACGAAATCTGGGAGCGAGTGAACCACGACGGCACACTTGACAGGGTGCGCTGCCTAAAAGGAAGTGGAGAGATTTACGGAGGACTATGGGCACGAATCCGTAAGCATGAACTTGGTGGCATCACCGATGCCGAATTCAACAGGCGGAGAAGGGGGAGACGAGAGTAACCGAAACAGGGTTTGGGTTACCGGCAGTTTGCATTAAGGCGGGGGGTTCTCTTTAACCAAACGAATGTATCCCCGGCAAGAGCCAGGCGACGCCGATCCATGTGAACATCATGGCTAGCCAGCCGATGACGACGACGAGGATGACTTTCGGGCCTTGCCACTGGCGGGTGAGGCGGGCGTGCAGGTACACTGCATAGACAAACCAGGTGATCAGCGACCACATTTCTTTGGGGTCCCAGCCCCAGAAGCGACCCCAAGCGATGTCGGCCCAGATGGCGCCGGAGATGATCATGGCGGTTTGGAAGAAGAAGCCGAAGGCGATAGAGGTATAGATATTTTCTTCGAGGACGCTCCCTGCGGGGAGCTCTCTTTTTATGGTCTGCCAGACATTGCCCTTCGGTACGAATTTGCTGCCCCCGGTGAGCCATAGCCTAAGCAGCCATATTAGCCCCAGCGCAAAGGCGAGTGAAAAGCCAGCATAGGCAAACACGGAAGTGCTGACATGAGTGTTGAGCCAGAGCGGGAAGCGCAGAACTATCGGCAGTTCGCGGTGCTCGGCGCTGACGATGCCGCTATGGGCATAGGCGAGATACACGAGCACAACCGGAGTCAGGAAGGCGCCCACTGCGTAAAACACCGGCCGCAAGCGGCGCTCCATCCACAAGTAAAGCAAGGTGCTCGCCCAAATAAAGAGATTGCCAAACTCAAAATGACCGACAAAGGGGACGCGGTTGACATTGATACCGCGCGTTACCAAGAAGGCGGTCTGCACGAGGAGCGCGCCATGTAAAAGCAACGAAGCGAATGGTCCCCATTCGCGCTTGCCGGCTAGGTTCATAAAATAACTTAGGGCAGCCATTACAAAGAGCACTGTCGCCAAGATAAAGAGGCTTCTTTCCACTAGCAGGGCCGTTGCCGGCACCTCGATAAACACGGGCATGTTAGGATTCCTCGCCTTCAACACGGGACTTTATGTTTGCTAAGATATGCTCGATGCCGTGGTGGCGCACAAAGCCGCGCCCACCGACGACAATTTCCCCATTGGCCTCGACTCCAGCAAATATACGCTGGGGTGCCATGAAAAAGCTCAAGAAAAGCCCCGCCAGCATGATCATGGAGCCAGCAAAGAGATATGGTCGGCCGAGATTACGCGACACGGAATAGCTGACGGCTTTTTCATAACCGATGAGGGTGATGACCATGGGTCCCTTGGGGGTGGTGACTGCTAGCGGCATATCAGGCTCGAGCACGCGTAGCGGTAGTGGACGCCCTTCTTGCACCACGCGATAGACTAACGCCGGACGGTTGGTCTTGTAGGTGCGGGAGAGCGGGCGGCCGTCTTGCACCGTAAAATCAGGAAAGAAGCCAGCCGAGCCAATGGCCAGCGGCATACCGGGAAGGTTGATGGTTTCGTGGTCCACGAGGGCGAGTTCGTGTAGCACTGCTCCTGTTTCTGGGTGGGAGAGGGTGACATGCGCTACCCAGAGAAATGTAGAGTGATAGACGGTGATCCCGTCAAAGCGTAGCGGTTCGTTAATGGCTACTGCTCCAGTCGCGACTTCTTGTCCTCTTTGGCTGATGCGCAGTTGGCTAGCCACACGCGGTCGCACCACGCCTGCGGGGTCGTTGTACGTTACCCGAATGTCCTCGACTCGAATGGCTAATTCTTGCGCTGGTAGGTCTATGCTGCCGCCTTTTCTGGCGCTGCCGCCGAGGTCAAAGCCGGTGAGCGAACCATACATGCCGCCCACTAACACGAGCAAAATACCGATATGGGTGGCAATTGAGCCAAAATAGCCCAGACGTCCGCGCTCTCCCCGCAAGAAAACTGCAGTGCCGGGGCCGGTGTCGCGTCGGTTTGTTGCTAGTCCCAGTTGCTTGAAAGCGGTAGCGAGCTTCTTGGCCGCCACATCCCCCGAGCTGACCTTAATCGTACAGGAAACGGGCATTTGCCTAAGCTGGGCTAAAGTGGTGGGCCAAGTGGGCCTAAAGGCTTGTCGAAACCGCGGACCAATGCTTTTGCCGGTGCAAAGGCTGAGATTGAGCGCGCCTAGCCCCATCGCCCCCAAAAACCACCACGAGCCGTAGATTCGTTCGCGGGCAAATGCCAAGGGGAAAAAGGTGGCATAAGCCGAGAGCAGGGACAACGCTAGCAAGAGAGCGATTCCAAAGCGCATCGAGCCCAAAAAGACCAGTGTTTGCTCGAGGGGGGAGGGGGTAGCGGTTTGACGAGTTGCATCGGTTTTGGTTTTGGTCACGCCACAATCTCCTCTTTAGTTTCTGATGCGGTATTTGGTGGGGCATCTTACCAGCAGGCGGTGGGCGACAAAAACCTCGGAAGAGTCAAATCTGCCGATGGCCACTACCGCCGGTGCAGTAGCGAGGGTAGGCGGCATAACGCCCCGATGTTGCACAATATGCACTGCGCCGTCGGCATCGCGCAGGGCAAAGCTAAACGCCTGACCCACCGGTGCGACAATGGTTCCCGCCACAATCTCGCCCTTAACTTGCACCGCACGGTTATAGGCTTTCGCCTCGGCAAAGGTGGTATAGGGCGTAAAGGCACTGGCTAAGGAAAAGTACGCTCCCACGGCAAAGAGCACAAACAGTAAGCCGAGAACATAGAGGTCATACCTTTTCACGGCGTTCGGCTCCCCGTAGACGAGAGTCTAAATGCAGCAGGTAAACAAACACCCCAATCCAAACAGCTAAAGTCACTGCCATCACAAATTGCAGTTCGCTCATTTTAGTTGCCCCTTTCTCGCTCTAGTTGGTCTATAAGATTTTCAGCGCGTAGTCGCAAATCGAACATCCATAGGTAGAGACCGGTAAAGGCGACGACTGAGGATAAGAAAACCAGTCGCAGGATGCTATCCATTTCGTAGCGGCGCTCGGCGACGTTTATCAGGTTGGGGTGCAGGGTGGGGTAGACGCGCGGAACGACAAATACTAGAAAGGGCACGGTCAGGAAAGCAAAAATAGCATAAACAGCCGCAAGTTTAGCGCGTCGGTCGGGGTCTTGCACCGAGGCACGCAAAGCGAAATAGGCTGCATAGAGCATGAGCAGCAAAAAGACTGAGGTTTGGCGGGGGTCCCAGTTCCAAAACATCCCCCACGCGCCCCTCGCCCAAATGGCCCCCGTAACCGTGGCCAATACGCAGAACAGCGTGCCTAGCCCAGCGGCAATAGCGGCTTTGCGGTCACGCAGCATGTCGCCTGTGCGTAAAAAAGCGACCGAGTGCACCATGGACATCAGGTAAGCGAGCACTGCCACCCATGCGGTCGGTACATGGTAAACGATGATTCGCCCCATATCGCCTAGTCCCTGTGTAGGGGGCACAAGAAGAAACGAAGCAATAATCACCGCCGCCATGAATAGGCCCATCGCGTATTTCCAGATCATCTTAACCCATCCTTTCCCGCAAAAAGCTAGATGTATTCAACTAGTACTAGGGATGCGACAAAGGTCATGCCACTGTAGAAAAACATAAAAGCCAAGTCGGGTGCGAGGGCGACTAGATTGCTCCCCACAAAAGCTGTACTTGTCGCGCTTATAGCTATCCACAAGAGAGGGAGCATTACCGGGAAAGATAGCACCGTCATCAGCGAGCCTTGGGCGGTAACTTGCGCTACTATCGCTGAGAGAGTCGTGCCTGTAACGGCGATGCCTAAACAGCCTAGCACTACGGTTGCTGCGAGAGCAAGCGGCATGGCAGGAGCAACGCTAAACAAAACTAGGTACAAGGGTACGACCACTATGGCTACACCCACTAAAAGGACGAAGCTGGATAACACTTTGCCGATGTAAATTGCGGCGCTATCTGCGGCTAGGCGTAGCGCGAGCGCCGTGCCGGTTTCTTCTTCTTGTACATAGGCGCGGGCGATGCCGGTCATAGCGGTGAAAAACAACATCACCCACATCAGTGCGGCTATCAGGGCGGGGTCAAGCTCCATGCCCCCCACAGCGAAACTGATAGCCACCAGAACTGTGATCGCGAAAATTAAGAGGACGCTGTAAGATAACGGCGTGCGAAACTCCCGGCGCAGGTCTTTCTGGAATACCGCGCTAGCAGCCCTAATCGAGGACCAAAACTGCGTCAGCTAGAGCCACCTCCCGCAAGTCGTTAGTGGCGAAGATTACAATGCCCCGCTCCCGCTGACGCCGCATAATATCGCAGACCATTTGTGCGCCTTGGCTGTCGAGATTGCTCGTTGGCTCGTCCAAGATGAGGATTTGCGGCTCATGCAGCAGGGCGTGGGCGTACTTAAGGCGCTGCTTCATGCCAGCCGAATAGGTAGAAACGAGGTCATGGCTGCGCTTCTTTAACCCCACTTGTTCAAGCAGGCCAGCGAATTGCTGCGTAGGCGCCGCTATACCGCGCACAGCGGCGAAGAACTCGAGGTTCTCTAAGCCGCTTAGCGCATCGTAGAGAGCGAGGTCGGGGGAGACCATGCCCAGAGTCTGCCGCACTTCACCCGGGGCGAGCGTGCGCTCTTGGCAGTGAATTTGCACAGTCCCCTCTGAGGGCGGCACTAAACCAGCAACGAGTTTAAGCAAGGTAGTCTTGCCCGTGCCATTGTGCCCTGTAACGACGAAAATGGAATTTGGCGCTATGGTGAAAGACAGATTGGCAAACAACTGTCGGGAAGGATAACGCTTGGCCAGACGGTGACAGTCAACCCGCACAGCCATTCCTTCACCCATCCCACTTCTGTGTATCGTTTAAGCTAAGATTAGCTAGATTAAACAATCCTGTCAACAGCATTGCGCATCTCCCTAACATACAGTCTTTGATTTTTGATTTTTGTTTTTTGATTTCATCTTGCCACTTGCCGCTTGCCCCTAACATATAGTATGATTTAACAGACAAATAACTGCAAGTAGGGAGGGTGAGTTTCTTAGTGGTTAAGAATTATCGTCAGCTGGTATTGCGTGTAGGATTGTACTTGTTAGCAGCAGCAGGTCTGTACTTCCTAGGATTCCATCTGCCCAATCAGGCTAGGGCTCCAGCGGCACCTCCGCCAGCGCCTATGACCGAAGCAGATCCACGCTTTTGGCAAGAGCGGTTCCCCGACCAGACCGCGAGCTATTTGCGCACGTCAGAAATGGAGCCAACGGTAGCCGGAGGCTCTGTTCCCTACCAAAAGCTCACGAAATACCCCTTTATGCGCACCATGTACCACGGCTTTGGTTTTTGGTTTGACTTCCGCGAGTCAAGGGGACATATGTTCTCAGCTGAAGACACGCTGATTAGCGGCCGCGGCAAGATCGGCGGGGTGTGTTGGGCCTGCAAGTCAGCCGATTACCCGGCTTTAGTCGCCAGATACGGTCAGCGCGAGTTTGATACCATGTTTTGGAGCGAAGCAGCGAGGAAAGCCACGCACCCCGTAAGCTGTATCGACTGCCATGACCCCGCCAGCCCAACGTTTGCCTTACGCCTCACCCGCCCCTGGCTGGAAGAGGCGATTGTCGCTCAGGGAAGACAGATAGGCGATTTCGATATGCGCAGCCTCACCTGCGCGCAGTGCCATTCCGAGTATTACTTTAGAGGCGCTGGTACGGAAAACAAGGTCATCTTCCCATGGAGCAAAGGCTTTAGGGCAGACGATGCCTTAGCGCAGTATGATGCCATTAAGTTTTCCGACTGGGTTCACCCCCGCACGGATGCTGGTGTGCTAAAGGTGCAGCACCCCGAGTTTGAGTTCTTCCAGGGTAGTGTGCATGCACGGCAAGGGCTCACTTGCGCAGACTGCCATATGCCGCGCGTGACGAACGCTGCCGGTAGGCAATACACGCAGCATTGGCTCACTAGCCCGCTTAAACATATGGAAGCTTCTTGCCAACGTTGCCACAGTGACCTAGCCGCTACCAGACGGCAGGTAGAAACGATTCAAACAGATCTGCGGACGCAAGCTAACCAAGTGGGCACAGAGTTGGCTACGGCCATCGATGCCCTGCGCGACGTGCGACGCAACCCTGCCGCCGACCGCACGATCGTCGCTGAGGCGCAGAAGCTGCACCGCGAAGCCCAGTTCCTGCTTGACTGGTTCTTGGTCGAAAACAGCACCGGTTTTCATAACGCTGCCGAAGGCAGGCGCGTCATTGAAGCTGCGCAGCAACTCACTACTAGGATGATGGAAACGACGAGAAGGGTTGTACGGTGAGGCACTTTGTCGTGATCGTCGCAGCAACCGGCAGCGCTGCAACCAGTTGCGCAAAGGCGACTATGTCCGGGATGTTCTTTTGCACGACGGTACACACACTGTCCGCCTTTACACCTTATGACCCCGCCCCAGAGTCACAACTTGCCCCTGTGCACTCACGACGGTAGCGCCCGGCGGCACAGGTTTCGTTACCACTGCCCCCGCGCCAATTTTAGCCCCTTCGCCGATGGTGATGGCACCGAGCACTAACGCATGCGCACCGATCAGCGCATTGTTGCCAATCGTGGGGTGCCGTTTGGTCTTTGCCGTACTTACACCGCCTAAAACTGCTCCCTGATACATCACCACGTCGTCGCCAATTTCCGCCGTTTCCCCAATCACCACCCCTGCCCCGTGGTCGATAAAAAACCTGCGGCCAATCCTAGCTCCGGGATGAATCTCGATGTGGGTGAAGAAGCGGTTGAGGTGCGACAAGAGACGCGCCAAGAAGTAGAGTCGGTTGCGCCACAGGGCGTGCGCCACGTGGTGCAACCACACGGCGTGGAGCCCGGGGTAACAGAAAACGACCTCCAGCGCACTCCGTGCGGCGGGATCCTTGGCAAAAACGGTCATTACGTCTTCGCGGATACGGCTATACATAATTGTTCTCCTCTTTGGTTCGTACGGGCACTGCTTTAGCCCTGAAAGAGCCATGTCGACAGGTAGCGCTCGCCGGTGTCCGGCAGCACAACCACAATAAGCTTCCCGGCATTCTCCGCGCGGCGGGCTACTTCCAGTGCGGCGGTGACGGCTGCTCCAGAGGATATTCCAGCGAGAATGCCTTCTTCCTTGGCGAGCCTACGCGTCATAACCCCTGCATCTTCATTGCTCACCCTGATAATCTCGTCCACCAGTTCGAGCTGTAGGACATCTGGCTTAAAGCCCGCCCCAATCCCCTGTATTTTGTGCGGCCCGGGCTTACCCCCCGAGAGCACGGGGGAATCGGCAGGTTCTACCGCAATGGCTCTAAAAAGCGGGCGACGCCTTTTAATCACGTCGGCTACACCGGTGATGGTGCCCCCTGTGCCCACACCCGCTACCAAAATGTCCACCAAGCCATCCGTATCGCGCCATATTTCCTCGGCCGTCGTTAGGCGATGTATTCTGGGATTTGCCGCGTTCCTAAACTGCTGCAGCATCAGGTAGTTGGGGTCTGCAGCGGCGAGCTCTTCTGCCTTGCGCACCGCACCCGTCATCCCTTCTGCTCCGGGCGTCAGCACCAATTCCGCCCCAAAAATGGCTAAGAGCTGGCGTCTCTCCATAGACATGGTATCCGGCATAGTGAGAACGAGTTTATACCCTTTAGCCGCGCAGACAAAAGCTAAGGCTATGCCCGTATTGCCGCTGGTTGGCTCGACAATCACCGTGTCAGCGTGGATGAGGCCACGCTCTTCGGCGTCGGCGATCATGGCCACGCCCATTCTGTCTTTTACGCTCCCCAAAGGGTTAAATGACTCGAGCTTGGCTACGACCTGTGCACTTACTCCGCGGGTGATGTGATTTAGCCTGACTAACGGTGTGTTGCCGATAAGCTCGGTAGAGTCTCTGGCGATGCCGCGCTTTAGGCAAGGCAGTTCGATGTTGTGGAGCCGCACTGCGTCGTGAACTGGTTTGTTGGTTGGCATGAAATCTCCTCCTTATATATGGTAGTGGTAGGCGCAAGTAGCGCTCTTTATCTGGTGTCGTTCGGATAGGTCGCGCAGGGTTATGCCGCTAAGGCAGCGGTTCATGGCAGCCGCCAGTTCAAGCCACACGTCGTGCAGCGCGCACCGCGCCATGCGCTCGCAGCTCTCGCGGGCAGCGGCGCAGTCTGTGGGGGCAATGGGTCCTTCATACAGGGCCATTACCTCCTGCAAGGTAAGTTCTTCCGGACGCCGCACCAAGGCGATGCCGCCGCGCTGGCCGCGTGCACTGCTGATGATGCCAGCGGTGATCAGCGGACTCACCAGCTGTGCTAGGTAGGCGAGCGAAATCTGTTGCCGTTGGGCAATGCTCTTTAGCGACACCGGACGCCTTTCCGTCTGTGTAGCCAAATCGACCAACAGTCTTACTCCGTATATGCCCTTGGCAGAGAACTTCACGCGATCACACCAATCATAAGTAATATAATCATCTTAGTATGTTATGATGCAGGGGAGTTGTCAATGGGGGGAGGGAGGGGGTCCTGCGTA
>QLUS01000051.1 GCA_018725535.1 Bacillota bacterium | reverse complement strand
GAAAGGGGGGATATGAGATGATGCACACTCGTCACGCCCGCTTCTGCCGCTTAGTGCGGAGGGCATTCTGCATCAGCAGAGGACAGTGCGCGGCTTTCATGCTTTGGCAACGCTCTCTCCTAACATGGATGCCGCCGCCCTCATGCACGCGCTAGCCTGTAACGCACGCACCTCGGTGCGAGCCCTGCGCAGAATGGAAAGCCTGCACTGCCTGCTGCAGACCAACAATACCCTGCTCTAGCTAACAGCCACACGGGGAGGCGATTGCCTCCCCCTGCTCTTGTGCGAACTACGTCGGCTTTACCATTAGAGGACTTTCGCGCTTGCATGTCGAATCAGACAGAACTAGCACGATTAAGGGGTTAAATATGCGCAGAGTACCAATCACTTTCCTCAAACCTGGAATGTGCGTGGCTCGTCCGGTGTATGGCAGTGCCGGACAAGCTTTGTTGCAGCGCAATGTGATGCTAACGCACCGCTATATCTCCCAACTTAAGGACCTTGGAGTGCCGTTTCTCTACATAGAGGATGGCCTCTTGGACGGATATCGCGTTGACGATGTCATCGCCGACGAAACACGCGCCGGTGCCGTCCACAGAGTGCGGAACCTCGTAGCGGCCATGGAGACGCCAAACCCCTTAGCTCATGTGTTGATGCGCACCAAGGAGATAGCGCGCACAGTGGACACCATCGTCGAGGAGCTGTTTAGGCAGCGCGAGATAATGGTCAACCTCACCGACATTCGCCTCGAGGATGACTATCTCTTCGGTCACTCCGTTAATGTTTGTGTATTGGCGATAATTACGGGCATAGCTTGCGGCTTAAACAAAGAGCAGCTTAGTCACCTCGGAATTGGGGCCATTATGCTCGACGTCGGCATGAGCGTAATCCCGCAGACGATCCTGCGGAAGCCCTCTTTGCTCACAGTGCCTGAGTTTGAAGCAGTCAAGAAACATACCACGGCAGGGTATGAGATACTCACAGCCTTGCCGCAAGCTAGAGATGTCGCTCACGAGCACCACGAACGCTATGACGGTTCCGGCTATCCACAAGGCAAAAAAGGCAACCAGATTCAGCTGCATGCGCAACTCGTATCGATTTGCGACGTTTACGATGCGGTAACAGCTGTCAGAGTACACCGCCCCGCCTATCCGCCGCATGAAGCGCTTGAGCTAATTGCTGGCTCCGGCAACCGTGCATTCCCGCTAGAACTTATAGCTAAGTTTCTTGAAAACGTAGCTGCATACCCCACAGGGTCTGTAGTAAAGTTTTCCGATAACCGCGTCGGCATTGTGATAGATACCCCCAAGGGCCTCTACAAGTACCCACGCGTCAGAATGCTCTATGACCAACAAGGGCAACCCTATCTGGCGCCGTATGAAGTGAGCACCGCAGAGCACCCGACATTAGTCGTAAGCCGCATAATGTCGGAAGCCGAGTTTTCCCTCTACCGACGCGCTCTGATTAGCTAACCTAAGGGTGCGAGGAGGGCAAGTATGCGCCGGATTAGCACGGAATTTCTGACTCCGGGCATGGTAGTTGGCCGCAGCATCTATAACAGCCGCGGACAGGTGCTGCTCCGCGAGGGCACTGTGATCACAAAACGCTACATTGAGCGTCTCACGCTCCTCGGAGCCCCGTGCGTGTATATAAAAGACGCTAGACTTCAGTTGCCATTCGTAATCGACGTGTTGTCTAATGCCACACGGGTGAGCGCCATGATCAAAGTTAGAAACATATTAGAGGAAGCTGAAATCGCGGGAATTGTGATTAATCCTAGTGCTGCTTCCGCTACCGTTAAAGACATGGTCGCCGAGCTTTTGCGCCACCGCAACACCGTTGTAAACCTTACCGACATTCGACTCGACGATGACTACCTGTTTGCACACTCCGTAAACACGTGTGTGATGGCGCTGCTCGCGGGCATCTCATTGGGATATACGCGCGAGCGCCTGCATGACTTAGGGCTTGGGGCGCTGTTTCATGATGCTGGGAAAATACTAGTGCCCAAAGCCATCTTAAACAAGCCTGGGCACCTCTCACCGGCAGAGACGGAAATAGTACGCCAACACCCTGTGTATGGCCTGAAAGTGCTAAAAGATTTACCCGTAGCCCGCGATGTCGCCTACCGACACCATGAACGGCACGACGGCTCAGGTTATCCGCGCGGCATCAGCGGATCTGAGCTAGATGAACTAAGCCAGCTGACTGGCATGGCCGATATCTTCGACGCGCTTACCGCGAACCGACAGTACCGCCCCGGTCACCCTCCCCGTGAGGCATACGAGTATTTGGCTGCAGGCGGCAACGTGCTGTTTGAGCTTAGTCTAGTTACGGCTTTTCTCAAGAATGTGGCGGCCTACCCCTGCGGCGAAGTCGTAGAACTCAGTGACCAGAGCATCGCGATTGTCCTCGGCACGGCTTATGGATTCCCATTGCATCCTATGGTGCGACACCTATACTCAGGACAGACCATTGCGCTAGCCACCTCAAACCTAGATGTCATTAGAGTCCTGCCGCCGGGCGAAGCCGAGCCCTTGCTTAGAGCGCTCTAACCTAAGTCACTCCCACGCTCGGCACAGAGCATCGAGAGCTGCCATTCTCCGCCTGTGGTCGCGCCGCGCACGCTCGGCACCCACAATGGCCACAGCTTCCGCGCACGCCTCGTCCATTTGTGTATTTATGATGATGTAGTCATAGTGCTGTGCGTAACGCATTTGATCTATGGCGTTGTTAATGCGATTAGCTAGGTTGGCTTCGGTGCTACGCTTCTCTATGCGCTCCACCATCTCCTCTAATGAAGGCGGCGCAATAAATATGCTCACTAGGCGTTTCGCTAGGGCCTTATACTTAAACATGCCCTTGTAATCTAGCTCCATTAGGCGATCTGGCCCGGTATCAGGGTTGAAGCTCGGGGAACCATAGTAGTGATCCAGATAGACCTGTTCCCACTCCGCAATCTCGCCTGCACTAACCTTGTCCAAAAAGCATGCCTGTGAGATAAAGTTATAGTCAAAGCCGTGCTCCTCGTTGGCGCGCGGCGGACGCGTTGTGTAGGTAGCGATTTTTACTATATCTGTGCATTGTTTTATAATAGCCCGCATAATCGTACCCTTGCCCGAACCTGACGGTCCCGTGACCACAAAGAGAATAGGCTCCTGCATCGCTCGTCCCCCCGCACTCAGTTGAGCCATTATACCATACCAGCGTTTAGGCGCTAGTAAAAGGCCCCCCGAACCGAGGGGGCCACATCTCAGTCTCGCGCCACAGCGTCCAGCGCTCCGAGGACCACATGCGCCAGCCCGAAGCCGACTGCACCGTCCCGTATGGGGCCTTTCTTCATAAACAGTGCCGCACCCGCCACCGTCGCACCTAGGCCCGCCACAATCAAGCCCGTCGTCATGCGATTCATCTTCGCCCGCAATCTCATCTCGCTCACCTCCTGTTTTAGCTTGCCCCACTTTTGTTGCCCTCTCTCAGGCGCTGTGTTACTATAGGGCAAATTTAAGTAGGAGTGATGGCGGTGTCTAACGCGCTAGACATACTGCGGGAGAGAGGATTCGTTAAACAAACTACGCATGACGAGCCGCTGCGAAATTTACTGGCCAACGAGAAGGCAACGGTCTACGTCGGAATCGACCCCACGGCTGACAGCTTACATGTCGGGCACTTTGTCTCGCTTATGGCTTTAGCGCACTTAGCACGTGCCGGGCATCGCCCTGTTGTTCTTTTGGGCGGCGGCACCGCCATGATTGGGGACCCGAGCTTCAAAACCGAGATGCGTCA
This sequence comes from Bacillota bacterium, assembly GCA_018725535.1. GTDB lineage: Bacteria > Bacillota > UBA994 > UBA994 > UBA994 > UBA994. The sequence continues at coordinate 6,905 of QLUS01000051.1, read as the reverse complement.
CATTATGCCGGTAAAGCAGATTGAAACACATACGAATGGCATCAGTGCTCAAGTTAAGCGCTTGTTTAGTGCAATCACGCATAACGCACTGGTACTAAATAACGCCGACTGGCTGCGGCAACAAAACTACATAGACTTTTTGCGTGAAGTCGGCGCACATTTTTCCGTCAACCGCATGTTGACTGCCGAATGTTACAAGGGGCGGTTGGAGAAGGGGCTCAGCTTCATTGAGTTTAACTACATGCTCCTTCAGGCCTATGACTTCCTACACTTGTATCGCCACTACGGCTGTCGCCTGCAGATGGGAGGAGACGACCAGTGGTCAAACATCCTAGCCGGTGCCGACCTTATCCGCCGCGTCGAGCAAGTCGAAGCCTATGGCGTTACTTGGCCGCTCGTGACCACAGCAAGTGGCAGCAAAATGGGGAAGACCGAGGCCGGCGCGGTATGGCTGGACCCCACCCGCACGATGCCCTACGACTTCTACCAGTACTGGCGCAACTCACATGATGCTGATGTCAAGAAGTATCTCGCCATGTTTACTTTTCTCCCTATGGCTGAGGTGAACAGACTAGGTGCACTGGAAGGTCGCGACCTTAACGCCGCCAAAGAAGTACTCGCCTGGGAAGTGACACGCCTTGTGCACGGCGAGGTTGCCGCAGAAGAGGCGCAGCAAGCGGCGCGCGCGCTTTTTAGCGGCGGTGAAAGTACCGAAGGGGTGCCTACTGTGGTGGTGGAGCACGCACTGCTCGTAAGCGGGCTCTCGGTAGTCGACCTGCTTGTCCTAAGTGGCATTATATCAAGTAAAGGTGAAGTCAAGCGACTTATTCAAGGCGGCGGCCTCTACATTAACGAAATCCGCGTTGACTCGCCGGAGCAGAAGGTAGGCATGGAGAGCGTACGCGATGGCGTAATTGTAGTTCGCCGGGGGAAGAAGCAGTACACCCACATTAAAGCCCAAGTATGAGCGAGCACTCGAACAAGAGCCCCTGTCCCTAGGGACAAGGGCTCTTCTTTGGCGCGATCGTGTCGGGAACCAAACACAAAACAAAAATACACGTCCGGGGTTGCTTGACGAGGGGCGCGGAAGGTGGTAGTATTGTAGTGATATCACATTGATATCTACATATTAGAAGGAGGTTCTAAACACATGTCGCAAGCGAAGGTGCAAGTCGCGCATTCTCCGCAGGAAGAAATCTTCCCGCCGTATTTGCCGGGAATGCCTGTACTAGTGCTAAACATCGCCTTTATGATCGCCGCAGTGGTACTCGCGGTGCATGGCATTGTCTGGCTCGAAACAGGCGTAAACCAGACTCTTGCCATTGTCTTCCTTGTCGTAGGGCTGTTCTATTTTCTGATAAAGGGGCCCATCCTATTTCTCGGGCTCAAAATCGTGCGCCCCAACGAAGCCTTGGTGTTAACGCTGTTTGGCGTCTACCACGGCACGCTCAAGCGCGCAGGATTTTACTTCGTCAATCCGTTTGTTTCAGCAACGAACCCCACGGCAGGCTTGGCACTTACATCCGGAGCGGTAGCAGGCAAACTGGAGAAGAGTGTAGTCGCCCCATTCCAGAACAAGGCTATCTCGCTCAAAGCCGTTACACTCAACAACGACAAGCAGAAGATAAACGACAAATTAGGCAACCCCATCATTATTGGCGTAGTAGTGGTGTGGAAAGTAGTTAATACGGCCAAGGCCGTCTTTAACGTAGAGAACTACTGGGAATACCTCTCGATACAATGCGATTCCGCGCTACGCAACATTGTACGCAACTACCCCTACGACCTGCCGAATGAGGAGAGTGAGATGTCGCTACGCGGCAGCAGCCAAGAGGTAGCGGAAAAGTTGCGCCTAGAACTACAGGATAAAGTGCTTTTAGCAGGGCTTGAAGTGCTAGAAGCGCGGATTACCTACCTTGCCTATGCGCCGGAAATTGCCGCCGCCATGCTGCAAAGGCAACAGGCGTCCGCCATCGTCGACGCGCGTCAGCTCATTGTGCAGGGCGCTGTGGACATAGTGGAAATGGCGCTAGCCAAACTCAATGAAAACGACGTCGTCAAGCTCGATGAGGAACGCAAGGCGGCCATGGTCAGCAACTTGCTGGTCGTGCTCTGCGGCAACCGGGATGTTCAGCCCGTAGTCAACAGTGGTACGCTGTATTAATAGCGAAGGGAACAGCCATGGAAGAAAAGGAAGCCGGTAAGAAGCAGCTGCTGCTCCGTCTATCGCCCGCGCTGTGGAGAGAGCTGGCAGCTTGGGCAAAAGACGATTTCCGCTCTATTAACGGCCAGATCGAATACTTGCTACATGAGAGTGTGCGCAAAAGGAAAGAGGGCCGCCAAAAAGCTTAGGCGGCCCGGGCACAAACAAGCTTAGTACTCTAGACTCAGGTTATACTCGACAAAGCTTAGCTCTTCACCAAACAGGTTTAAGGTGAGATCGCGCTGCTTGCGGAACCCTTGCTGGCGGTAGAACTGCACTGCTTTATCGTCGTCGCGCTCTACGAGGGCCCACCACTTGGTTTGGGGATAGCTCTCGATGGCCGTAGTCAGCAGTAGCTTGCCTAGCCCCTGCCGTTGGTAGTTCGGCATAACGTAGAGCCTAGCAATCTCTAGCCCATTGCCGTCAAGCATTGGAACAACTTGTATAAACCCCAGAACCATCTCCTGTTCCGTGACGACCCACACCCCTCCCGGCCGTACGGCTAAAGCCTTGCTCAAGGCTTCGTAGTTATAGAATTCGTCTAGGAACATGCTGCGCGTTTTGGGGCGCATAATCTCACGGTAAGTATGCTCCCACGCTACACGCGCTACCATTTGAATGCTGGGAATATCCGACATTGCGGCCAGTCTAATCACAACTATTCCCCCTACACTAGCTCTAGGTGAAATCTTAGAGTATATTCAGTATTAAAGGCGAAATCCCTGCTGAAGGAGTGTTGATATGCTGTCGATTCGCAATGTATCCAAAAGCTACGTTAAGGACGGGGTTAATGTTGTAGATAACCTTAATCTCGAGGTCGCCCCGGGCGAAATCTTTGGTTTTCTCGGGCCGAACGGCGCAGGAAAAACGACCACCATTAAAATGACTGTAGGTTTACTGAAGCAGGATAAAGGAAGTATCACCGTCAACGGGCACGACACGCGGCAGAACCCACTGGCGGCCAAATCGAGCATTGGCTACGTGCCCGACAACCCCGACCTCTATGATAAGCTACGTGCTTTTGAGTACATAAACTTTGTCGCCGATGTCTACGGCATAGAGACGTCGGTTAGGCAGCAGCGTTTGCTTAGACTCGCGCGAATGTTTGAGATCCACGACGCCTTAAGCGACCTTATCGGCTCTTTTTCGCACGGTATGAAGCAAAAACTTGCCCTTACTGCCGCCTTAATGCATGCGCCGCCTCTGCTGATTCTAGACGAACCCATGGTGGGGCTTGACCCGCGCTCCGCGCACCTGTTTAAGGAACTGATGAACGAGCACTGCAGCCAAGGCAAGACTGTGTTTTTCTCCACGCATATCCTAGACGTCGCTGAACGCCTTTGTCACCGCGTGGGAATTCTAAGGCGCGGTCGCCTAATCACCTGCGGTACGATGGAGGAATTGCGCCAGGCCGCCACCGCGGAGTCGAGCCTAGAAAGTATCTTCCTTGGGCTGACCGAAAAATGAAGCGCTTTTGGTGCCTGCTTAAGGTCACAGTACTGAACTACTTTCACATCTCTGTCATGCAAGAAACGTACATCGAACAACGACAGCGGCAGTGGGAGCCTCTTCTGTTTGGTGTCGCCATAGTCGCTGGCGCAGGGAGTGTCGGCGGTCTGGTCTTTGTGGCTGCACGTTCGCTGCTTGGCAGTTTGCCGCCCCAGTTTGCCGAGCTTGCCTTAATGATGTTTGTGCTTGCGACTCAGTTTATGGCCCTCGGGTTTGGCTTGGCCAGCCTAATCTCCCTGTTTTATTTCTCTGCGGATCTCTCTGTGCTTGTCCCACTTCCCCTCAAAGCGTGGACTATCTTAGCGGCTAAGTTCGTGGTGGCGGCGATTACGGAATACCTGCCGCCGCTAGTTCTGTTCTTGCCCGTGCTCATTGCCTACAACCAGCGTCTACCGCTAGGTCTGTGGGGCACATTGTCGGCACTTGCCGTATTTCTCTTGCTGCCCCTGATCCCCTTGTCGCTGGCGGGAGTTGCAACGCTGACCATTATGCGCGGCGTCGGCCGCCGCCATCGCGATACACTTATTGTCGTAGCCAGCTTGCTGTCGATAGCAGGCATTCTCGCCTTGCAGTACTTCTTCCAATCCCTTACCATAGGCAACCTCGACGTTGGCGAAGTTTTACAAGGGCGGATCGACCTCGTGGCGCGCATGGGGAGCATGTTTCCGCCTAGTGTTTGGGCGACGCGCGCCATATCACGTGCGGGAGAACCGGACGGCTTGTTTAACCTGCTGTTCCTAATCCTCGCCTCTAGCGCCGCCGTGGGCGTATTTCTCCTCGTGGGGCAGAGAGTCTTCTATGGCGGTCTAATAGGCGGCGAAGAGCGGTCACGGCAAAGGACAGCGCTAGACGCCAAAGCCCTTTCGCAGGCCGTGCAAAAGCCCGCATTGACTGCGCTCGTCTTACGTGAAGTCCGGCTGTTTATGCGTATGCCTATCTGGGTTCTTAACGGCTTCCTCGCCATTGTCATCGTGCCGCTAACGGCTCTATTCCCCGCTTTTGCGGGGGGGGGAACACGGGGTTAAGGCAGCTTACCTCGCTCCTCGCGACAAGCCCGCAGGGCCTAACCATCCTAGTACTCATTTTCGCTGCGCTCTTGGCCTTACTCTCCGTCATGAACACCGTCGCTTCCACGGCCGTCTCCCGCGAAGGCAAACACTTGTGGATATCTAAGTCCATCCCCGTGGCTGCCGTAGCCCAAGTTAAAGCAAAGCTAATTTTCGCTTTAATCTGCACTACCGCCACCGGTGTGCCGCTCATTGCCGCCTTTGCCTTGCTGTTCTCGCCCGACTTCCCCTCTTTGCTCCTCGCCTTTGCCCTCGGGCTTGTAGCGAGCATCACCCCGCAAGCGCTAGGACTCGCCTTTGACCTGTGGCGACCCTTCCTCAAATGGACCACGCCGCAACACGCAGTAAAGAACAACTTAAACGCCGTGACGCCTCTGGTGTTCGCCCTGCCGCTTGGGGCTATCAGCTACTACTTCTACTTGTGGATGCATGAGCCTTTGGGTGCCCTGTTGTTGCCGGCATTGCTTGGACTCCATCTTGTTGCAGCAGGCTTTAGCGTACACTTCCTCTTGGCCAAGGCAGCCGAGCTCTATGAGCGGATCGAAGTGACAACCTAGTGGGTATGGCTGGAGAACATCTCTACACCCACCGCGTTACACGCGACGGAGAAAGTATCCGAAGCATCCTAAGAAACGAACTCGGCATGTCGCGACAAGTGCTAATCAGGCTTAAGCGCAGCGGCGAAGTGTTGCAAAATGACCAGCCCGCTTACCTTAACGCGCTGGCTGTAAGCGGGGATGTCCTGACCATCGTGTTACGCGAAGAAAAGACTCCTACGGTCGACCCTGAGGACATACCCTTAAATATAGCCTTCGAGGACGACTACTTGACGGTCGTCAACAAACCACCCGGGTTAGTAGTGCACCCTACCAAAGGCTATATGACGGGTACATTAGCACATGCTCTAGCATTTCATTGGCAGGCGCAGGGAGTACCCTACGTCTTTCGGCCCGTCCATCGCTTGGACAGGGATACATCGGGACTGGTTATCATCGCCAAGAATCCCCATGTGCAAGCAGTGCTGACTAGTCAACAACACAGCGGGGAGTGGCAGAAATACTATCTCGCGATTGTACGGGGCGAAATTGCCGCCACAGAAGGGAGCATCTCTGCCCCCATCGCTCGCGTCGGCAACGGCAGCCGCGCCCGCATGGTTGCGCCTGAGGGACGACGCCCTGCCCTTACCCTCTGGCAACGACTAGAGCTCTTTCCGGGTGCAAGTTTGGTGCGTGTTCGCTTACTCACGGGCCGCACGCATCAGATTCGCGTCCACCTCGCACATATCGGCCACCCGGTGTTAGGGGACGACGTATATGGGGGGACTACGCCGCTCATAGCGCGACAAGCACTGCATGCCAGCGAAATCGCGTTTACTCACCCGGCTACAGCGGAGCGCGTGAAGGTCATTGCCCCCCTGCCGGCGGATATATCCGCTTTGCTTGTGGCTCTCTCAGGTGGTATACTAGGCGTGACTGCTGCTGACAAGAGAAGGGAGGATTAGGCGGTGGGTAAAGAAAAGGTCATCAAGAAAGAAACCAAGAAGCCCAAGCAAGAGAAACCCAAGAAGAAAAAGAAGGTTTACTAATGTTCGGGTCACGTGCCTTGCGCGCTGCCGTGTGGATACTGCTGGTGTTTCTCATCATTTTGGTGGGGAGCGAAATCTCCTTCGTCTTTACGCCGGTCTTACTGGTAGTGAGGGCGCTTTTTTGGCCCATTGTCTTAGCTGGGTTGCTCTACTACTGGTTCTGTCCGGTGGTGGACTGGCTAACCTCACGCAAGCTCTCGCGCACGCTGGCTATCCTATTTGTCTATGCTCTAGCCGCCACCGTGCTCGGGTTAGTCACAACTTCGCTTGTCCCCCTGCTCCGCGAGCAGTTAGCAAGCCTTATCGGTAACGCGCCGGGCTTAGTTCAGTCATTGCGCCAGCGCCTGCTGGCACTTGAGGAACACGAGTGGATATCGCGCTTGTTTGCACATGGCACGGTCACACTCGAGGACATGGTCAATCAGCTGACCCTGCTCGTCAACAACATCCTGCTGACTGCCGGGCAGCACATCACGCCCTTGATTGGACTTACCACCAACGTGGTAACGACGCTGTTGCTGATCCCCTTCCTTTTATTTTA
>QLUS01000050.1 GCA_018725535.1 Bacillota bacterium | reverse complement strand
GAGGGAATCCCAACACCGCGATTTCAGGTGTTTCACGACGCGACCTACCCGCTAGACCAGACGCTTATTTTCCCGTTAATCGTCAAGCCGGCGCATGAGGGCTCCTCCATGGGTATCAGCGCTAATTCGCGTGTCAATGACGAGTCAGCACTCAGGTGCCAAGTCGATTTTATCTGCCGTAGCTACAAACAACCGGCTCTCGTCGAGCAGTTTATTGCTGGGAGAGAGTTTACGATTGGGATTATCGGGAATGATCCGGACGTATCGACCTTACCTATTATGGAAATTGACTTCTCTAGCGTACCGAGCTCAGCTAACAACATGTATACGTACCAGTTCAAAAAAGAGTGGACGGCGCGAGAGAACTTTCTTTGTCCCGCGCCGCTAAGCGAGGAAGTCGCAGAGGTCATGCGCGGCCTAGCTAAGCGTGTTTTTGGGGCACTAGGATGCCGAGACTTTGCGCGGGTGGACTTTAGACTAAGTGAGGACGGCTCTCCTTACGTCATTGAAGTTAATCCTCTACCCGGTTTGGCACCGGGGTACAGCGACTTTCCCGTGTCAGCGGAAGCGGCGGGCATCTCGTACCCTGAGCTTATTGCCCTACTTGCGGACACACTCTGCGCCGGGTGCGTGGTGTGAGTTTGCTGGCTAAGACGGCAAACTCTCGCTAGTCGGTCTGGTGTCTCGCCTTAACCTTTTGCTCTAAGAGCGCTACCGCTTCTTGGTACATCACTGTGGCGCACACGGCGAGAAGAAACACGCTTGTCATCACCAGATGCATGTTTAAGACCTGTCCGCCATAGATGGCGAGATAGCCAAGACCTGCGCGCGACACTAGGAATTCCCCGACAATAACGCCCACCCAAGAGAGGCCAACGTTCACTTTCAGCGCGGAAACAATCGTCGGAAGACTCCCCGGCAGCACGATAAGCGAGAAAGTTTGCCATTTGGTCGCGCCAAATGAGTGAGCCAGCTTGAGCTTTAGCGGGTCGACGTGTAAGAACCCGCTGTGCACGACAATAATCGTGGTAATGAGCGAGATGGCTAGTGCCATGACGATGATGGTGACGTAGCCTGTGCCGAACCAGATGATAAACAGCGGGCCGAGTACAATCTTTGGCAAGCTGTTTAACACTTTAGGTACGGGTCGGCTGCAGCAAAGAGGGAAGGCCGCCACCACAGGAGCGCTGCGGAGAATGTTCCGATCAGCGTTCCACTCACGAAGCCAACGATGGTCTCCAGCGTAGTCACGCCGACATGCCAGTAAAGAGTGCCGTCAGCATGCAGCCAGAGTAGGGTCTGCCATACCCTTCGGGGGCTACTGATCAGGAACACATCCATTAACCGGTAATGCGCTATCGCTTCCCAAGTTCCCAAGAACCCAAGCAGCAAGGCGATTTGCGCCAGTCGAGTGAGGAGTCTTTGCGTGAACATTTCAGTGAGGTAAGCAGCATGCCCTGGGGTTTGAGCCTTACCGGTCCTGAGATAGTAATTACGCAAACTTTGCCTTAACACTTTGCTCCATCTCCCCCCATATGCGCGCAAAGTACTCCCTGAACTCCGGTGCCTGCCGGCGGCTCATCGGGCAGTGGATGGCACCGGATAACGCTATAGGTAAGTCTGCCTTCACTTTCCCCGGCCTATTGGTAAGGACGACGACGCGGTCGCAAAGCGCGATCGCTTCGGGGATGTCATGGGTGACAAGCACGCAGGTAATACCGGCTTGACGCAAGATGGCACTAACGTCCGCTTGGAGACTGAGACGCGAGGTATAGTCTAAGGCCGAGAACGGTTCGTCAAGCAGGCATACGGACGGCCCTGCCGCTAAGGTACGGATTAACGCTACGCGCTGTCTCATCCCCCCGGATAGTTGTCGGGGATACAGGTGCCTAAAGTCCGCAAGCCCGTACTCCACCAAGAGCTCGTTAGTGCGCGCGCGACTGGCAGGGGTTAGCCGATGCATAATCTCTAGCCCGAGGAGCGCGTTGTCCAATACACTCCGCCACTCTAGCAAGCAGTCTTGCTGTAGCATGTAGGCCGAGGTGCCGTCGGAACCAGTTACGCGCTTGCCGAACACCACAATCTCGCCGGTCGTCGGTTTGATTAAGCCAGCCATTAGCGACAGTAGCGTTGGCTTGCCGCTGCCGCTTGGTCCGACAATGCCGACAAACTCGCCTTCGGCGATGCCGAGACTAACACTCTGTAGGGCATGCGTCTCGCCACTGTCGGTCATATAGGTGTGGCCGACATTGATAAGCTCAATCGCGCGTGGCATCTCTTTATCTGCGCTCGTTGATTACGCGCTCTGCAATCGCGGTGTTTACGACCTGTTCAAAGGGGGACTTTGCCGTAAGCTCTCCTGCCGCAACCATAATGTTCTGTAAATGGTCGAAAGCCTCGCGAGGGATGAGTGGGTTGACGGCCCATACGCCTAGTTCCTTGTAGCGGGCGATGATGTCAGTCATGTGCCCGAGGGCCATATCCGGGAACGAAGGCTGAATAGTCGCGGCGATATCTGCAGCGGAGTTGTTTTGCACCCACTGCTGCGCGCGATAAATCGCGCGGGCAAACCCTCGGATTACTTCTGGGTTATCCCGCATGTAGGTTTGAGTAGCGTGGAAGGCAGTGTAGGGCAGCACGCCGCTGTACGCGCCCATCGCGGCAACAATATGTCCTGCGCCGGCATTGACGAGACGACTGGCAGAGGGCTCCCACAGCTGCACGAAATCGCCGGTGCCCTCGGTGAAGGCGGCAGCCGTAGCACCGAGTCCGATGTTCTGGACAATCGTCACATCGCGCCCGGGCCTTATGCCCTGTTCGCTGAGCACGTATTCCAACACCATCTGGGGCACGCCACCGCGCCGCCCGCCGATAATCGTCCTGCCGACAACATCCTGCCAAGTGAAATCTGGGTCAGGCGTGCGTCCCACAAGGAAGGACCCATCCCGTTGGCAAAGGAGTGTGAATGCGATTATGGGGTTTTGTGCCCCCTGCTGCCAAGTGTATATGGCCGCTTCGCTGCCAAAGAGTGCTACTTGGGCACTGCCGGAGAGTAGTGCGGCGGCTCCCCGGTCAGCGCCCTGGGCTACTTCTAGCCGGACGTTTAATCCCTCTGCGAGGAAGAACCCCTTATGGAGGGCGACATATTGAGGAGCATAGAATATAGAGTGAATCACCTCGGACAACACAATGTCGCGCACTTCGGTACGTGGCCTGCACCCAAAACTCATTGCGGTTGCGGCTATCAGTACCACAATCACTAGCACTCCCTGCATCTTGCGCATTGTAATCCCCCTTGTCCGTCGTGATGCATCATTGTATGCCTAAACTAGCGCAAGGGATAAACAGGACCTTGCCAATGCGATATGGATACAGTATTCTGAGTACATAGGTAAGGGAAATGAAGGAGTGAGATAAGTGAAAGTACGTGTAATGGATACTACGTTGCGGGATGGTCAACAGTGCTTGATGGCAACACGCCTAAAGACGGCAGATATGCTGCCTATATGCGAAGACATGAACAAGATTGGCTTTCACACCATGGAAGTGTGGGGCGGAGCTACCTTTGACAGCTGCCTGAGGTTCCTAAACGAAGACCCGTGGGAGAGGCTGCGCGCCTTGCGCCGCGTCTTGCCCGACACGCGACTACAGATGCTGCTACGTGGACAGAACGTGCTTGGGTACCGCCACTACGCCGACGACGTGGTGCGCGAGTTTGTGCGTTTAGCCTTAAAGAATGGCATTGATGTCATACGTATCTTTGACGCTTTAAACGATACCCGCAATATGGCTGCCGCTATTCGCGCAGTTAAGGAGTTTGGCGGGCACGCTCAAGGCACAGTGGTGTACACAATTAGTCCCTTACACAGCATCGAGCACTTTGTAGATACGGCGCGCGAGGTTGTGGATATGGGCGTAGATTCACTGTGTATTAAGGATATGGCAGGACTTATCTCCCCCAAAGATGCTTACGAGCTCGTCAAACGCTTGAAGCAAGAATTTGGGCTGCCGCTAGATATTCACTCCCATTACAGCAGCGGCATGGCCGCTATGGCCTACCTTAAAGCGGTAGAGGCGGGCGTGGATGTGATTGATACAGCGATGTCTCCGCTAGCCTTAGGCTCAAGCCAGCCCTGCACGGAGACTATGGTGGCTGCACTGCAGGGCACTCCCTATGACACAGGGCTTGACCTTGAGGCGCTGTCTAAGGTGAGCGAACGCCTGAAGAAATTGCTCGCCAACTATCCGGAAATTAAAGGTACGGCATATAACGTTGATACAAACGTTATCTCGTATCAAATTCCCGGGGGCATGATTTCGAACTTTATCTCGCAGTTAGGCGATCAAGTCCACAAACTCCCCGAAGTTCTCGCAGAAGTGCCGCGCGTACGCGCTGATCTTGGTTTCCCGCCGCTGGTTACCCCAAGCAGCCAAATTGTTGGCACGCAGGCAGTGCTTAATGTGGTGGCCGGGCAGCGCTACAAGATGGTTTCGAATGAAGTGAAGAACTACCTTGCCGGTCAGTACGGGCGAGTTCTAGGGCAAATTGACGAGGCGTTCCGCCAGAGGATTATCGGGGATACGCCGGTAGTGACAGAGCGCTTCGCCGATACGCTGTCGCCTGAGCTTCCCGCTGTACGCAAGGAAGTCGCGTCCCTGATGGAGCAAGAAGAGGATGTGCTCTCTTACGCGCTTTTCCCGCAAGTTGCGCAGAAGTTCTTTAAGGACCGCTTTGCGGCCAAGTATGGCGTAGACTTTGACCTCGCGGATAAGAAAGGCGGGTATCCGGTTTAGTGTTCTATCTCTACGTGCTGGCGGCAGCTGCGGTAGCTCTAGTAGTCTGGCGGATGCGCGCACCTGCGGATTTGCGCATCAACCGGCGGTACTTAGCGCGGTTTATGACAGACAGCACGGGCAGAGGGCCACGTAAAGTAGAGCTTGTGCGCATTCCGGTGTGGCTTAAGCCCTCTGAGCTCGAAGAACATGCTTACTTTCACGTCGAGGCTGACTTTACCGACGGCAGCACACAGCAGGTCACCGTGCAGATTCTTTACCCCTTGGAGTCACTGCAGCGGGAGCGCGAACAGCAGCAGAAGCCCCTGATGGCCGAGGACTTTAACGTCATGCAGAATCCCGCGCGTCTTGGCGGGCATTCGCAAGACGATGCCGCGAAGTTTAAAGAAGACCCTCTGCGTGAACTCACCGCAGAGCGTAAGCTCATCGAACAAAAAACTGCTCAGTTTGACCGCGAGGTTGAACAACTGCGGTGCCTGAACAGCTGCGGCAATTTATTCCCGCGCCTTATTGCCTATGACCGAGCGCAGCATATTGCTATTCTCACTCCCGTGGGCGGGAAACGTCTCGATACGGCCTTGCACGAAAGCCCACCTGACGCGCGCCTGCAACTGCTGCAGGATGTGCTCGTGCGGCTTGCGGTCTTTCACGCGTCAAGTGGTAGTCTTCCCCTAGACTTGCCCAGTAAGGGCAACCACACCGAGCAGGTTATTCGGGCCCAATTGGCAAACGCGTTACCTAGCCTTGTGTCGGCAAGCGTGCTAGCAGAGCAAGCTGATGTCTCCGAGCTATTGGTTGCCACCGCACCCATCTGGAGCGCGGGCGCGAATTTCTCAGGCATTCGGCTGGCGGATCCATCGCCGCGCGCCCTATATGTCTATAACGGCGTTGTACGACCCCTAAACTACGGTCAGTTAAGGCGAGACATTACCCTACTGGACGCAATTGAGCTCTTGTGCGACCCCGCTGTGCCACTTACGCCAGAGGAGGAATTTGATCTCTTCAAACACTACCTTAGCGCACGGTTTCCCGCAGAGGATGACCAGAGCGCTGTACTGGTAGAGCTGCTGCGGCTGGCGGTTTATTACCGCCTTGTTTTGGCTCAGCATCTTGCAGAGTATTTTGCTGTGCTGGAACGCTCCCATGACAAGCGCGGCTCGCTCTCTATTCCCTACTGGAACAACGACGCCCGCAGGCGTAACCTCGCTGCTTTGCATTTCTACCTTGCGCACGATAGCGACCTCGTTAGACTTAAGCAGGCACTGCAGTAAAAACGCTGGGGACGTGAACTTTTGTTTTGCGTGCGTGCCTAAGCGGAGTCTGGCCAAAGCTTGGGGGCGGCGACGTTGGCGGGGGATTTGCCCGTGAAGCAAAAAGATCCGTCCCTTTTGCTTCCTTTTGCTTCGTCCTTTTTGCTTCGCTTGACTTTTCAGTCAAGCAGACTTATGCTTAGGGAAAGCTGTGAAGGGAAAGCGAGCTTGAGCAAGGCATTAGAGAGGGAGACCGTGGCTGAAAGTCTCCTGCCCGCTGGCAAGTTGCGCCGTCGTCCCAGAGCTCTTGGCATGAAACTAGTAGTGCTAAGCGGGGAGGCCCGTTAAAGCTAAGAGCCGCGCAAGCGGGAATTAAGGTGGTACCGCGGGACGCCCCCGCCCTTTATGGGCTTGGGGCGTCTTATTTTTTATCAGGAGTGAGTTTCACGATGGACATCCCAAAAATCTATGATCCCAAGCAAGTGGAGAGCAAGTGGTCGCAGTACTGGAACGAACAAGGTTTTTTTACCCCGAGCACAGAGCCTAGGGGGGATGCCTTTACCATTGTCATTCCGCCGCCCAATGTAACGGATCGCCTGCACGTCGGCCATGCCCTGAACAACATCTTGCAGGATGCGATTATCCGCATTAAGCGCATGCAGGGCTACGACGCATTGTGGCTGCCCGGTACTGACCACGCCGGAATTGCTACGCAAAACGTCGTTGAGCGCAGGCTCTTGCGCGAGGGTAAGAATCGCCACGACCTAGGTCGTGAGGCATTTGTCGCAGAGGTCTGGAAGTGGAAGGAGCAGTACGGCAAAGATATCACCGATCAACTCAAGGCACTCGGTGCATCCTGCGACTGGACACGCGAGCGTTTTACCATGGACGAGGGCTGTAGCCGCGCCGTGCGTGAGACTTTTGTTAAGTTGTACGAACGGGGTCTTATCTATCGCGGCAGTTACATCGTCAACTGGTGTCCGCACTGCCGCACGGCCATCTCGGATGACGAAGTGGAGCACCGCGAACACCAGGGGAAGCTCTACTTAGTGCGCTATTCCTTGGCTAACGGCGGCCATATCACGGTCGCTACTACGCGGCCAGAGACTATACTTGGCGATACCGCGATTGCCGTAAACCCAAATGACGCACGTTTCCAAGCGTTGATTGGACAGGAAGCGATACTACCTGTGCTTGGGCGACGCATCCCCATTATCGCGGACGATTATGTGGATGCAGAGTTTGGCACGGGCGCGGTCAAAGTTACGCCTTCGCATGACCCTAACGACTTTGAGATTGCGGAGCGCCACGGCTTGCCGCATGTAAGGATCCTAAATTTTGACGGGACAATGAACGCCGAAGCCGGATCCTTTGCGGGGCTTGACCGCTACGAGTGCCGCAAGCAGCTCTTACAGGAGCTTCTGGCACAAGGACTCCTAGTCGAGACGCGCGAGCACTCTATGCAGGTAGGCGAATGCTACCGCTGTGACACGACAATTGAGCCTTTGGTATCCCGGCAGTGGTTTGTGCGCATGAAGCCACTCTCTCTGCCCGCGCTCGCGGCGGTGCGCGAAGGCGTAGTGCAGTTTGTGCCGGAGCGTTTTGCGAAGGTCTATTTGCACTGGGTAGAAAACGTCAAGGATTGGTGTATCTCTCGCCAGATTTGGTGGGGGCACACCTTGCCGGTTTGGTATTGCGAGTGCGGCGAAACCATTGTGGCTGCCGACGCTCCGGCTCTATGCCCTAGCTGTCATAGGCATGAGCTAACACAAGAAACAGATGTCTTAGACACTTGGTTTAGCTCCGCGCTGTGGCCGTTTGAGACGCTTGGGTGGCCAGACGAAACTGCGCCCGACCTCATGCGCTTCTTCCCCACCCAAGTGCTCGTAACCGGGTACGACATCATCTACTTCTGGGTTGCGCGCATGGTGTTTATGTCCTATGAACTGACGGGCAGACCACCCTTTAGCCATGTGTTAATTCACGGCTTAGTGCGCGACGCAGAAGGAAGAAAAATGAGCAAGTCGCTTGGCAACGGCATCGACCCGATGGCCGTAGTCGACTCGTTTGGCGCGGATACCTTGCGTTTTACTTTGCTATCCGGCAATACTCCGGGGAACGATATGCGATTCTACCAGGAGAGGCTAGAGGCCACGCGCAGTTTCTGCAACAAAGTGTGGAATGCCGCCCGCTTTGTGCTGCTCCACCTGCAGGATACAGTCATTGCGGCCGACGAACTGCCGAGCGATCGTGAGTTGACCTTAGCTGACAGGTATATTCTGGCGCAGCTTCACAACACCGCCACCAAGGCTACACGACTGCTTGAGCAGTTTGAGTTCGGCGAAGGGGCCAAGCTCCTGTACGAATTCCTGTGGAGTGAGTACTGCGATTGGTACATTGAAATGGCGAAGCCTGCGCTGCAAGCTGGCGGAGATAGCAAGCAGACCACACTCCGCGTGCTCTGCTACACGCTCTCGCGCACGTTAGAGCTGCTACATCCCTTTATGCCCTTTATCACTGAAGAAATCTGGCAGGCGTTACCGCACCGCGGTGCATCCATCACGGTAGCCCCTTGGCCAGAGACGGCCGGGCGGGTAGACGTTGTGGCGCAAACGCAAGTCAGCGCACTGATGGAGGCTATTCGCGCCATCCGCAACATTAGGGCGGAAATGGGTGTGGCCCCTTCACGCCGCATTGAACTGACTGTGGTAGCGGAAGCAGAGTGGGGTGAGGTGTACAAAGCGGGCTCTCCCTATCTCTTAGCGTTAGCGGGCGGAAAAGAAGTAAAGCTGGCGGAGGCAAATCCGTTTGCCAAGGGAGAGGCTGTAAGCATTGTTGTTACCGGCGCAGAGATTCACCTTGCGCTCGCTCAGCTGGTCGACATCGAGGCAGAAGTAAAGCGTCTGCAAGCTGAACAGAGCGCCGTGTGTGCGGAGATTGACCGTGCGCGCGGGAAACTGCAGAACGAAGGGTTCCGCGCCAAGGCGCCGGCAGCTCTAATCGCCGCCGAAGAAGCGAAGCTCGCAGCCCACGAAGCCAAACTCGCGCAGCTAGCGAAGCGCTTGGCCGAACTGCAGTGAACTACCGGCAGACAGTAGACTACATCCACAGCCTAGGGAGATTCGGGAGCGTTCTGGGACTGAGTCGTATGTTAGCGGCCCTAGCGGAGCTGGAACATCCCGAAAAGCAACTAAGGGTCATCCACGTTGCCGGCACCAATGGCAAAGGTTCTACATCCAGTATTATTGCCAGCATTTTGCGCAGTGCCGACCTACGGACGGGGCTCTATACATCTCCTTATCTCGATTCGTTTACCAATCGGTTTGGCCTAGACGGCAACGACATTACCCCTGCGGGACTAGTCGATATGGTGCAGCGCATTAGACCAGTCGCCGAGCGGGTAAAATTGACGCAATTCGAGTTCATCACCACCTTGGCGCTGGCCTTCTATGCCGAACGAGAGGTAGATGCCTTAGTCCTCGAAGTGGGGCTCGGGGGGCGCTTTGACGCCACTAATGTCGTTACCCCAGAGCTCAGTGTCATCACTAACATTGGCTTTGACCATATGGAGGTGCTAGGCGACACGCTAGGGAAAATCGCCTATGAAAAGGCAGGCATAATTAAGCCTGCGGTCCCCGTCACCACTGCCGTTGAAGACAGCGAAGCCTTACCCGTCATTGCTGACGTTGCCGCAGAGCATTGCTCCCCCCTACGTTTGCTCGGCAGGGACTATGGGTATTTGGCCAAGGATGCATCCCTCGCCGGACAGACATTCGACTATTGGGGGATAGAACCGCTGGAGGAACTCCGTCTCGCTCTGCTTGGCCCCCACCAACTCAAGAATGCCGCGCTGGCGGTGGATGCCGCTTTGATGCTTCGGGCACAAGGGTGGCTGATTAGTTTAGAGCACATTAGGCAGGGAGTCGCGGCGGCGCGGTGGCCCGGGCGATTTGAAATCATGCACCAATGCGGAGTCAGAGTGATCATGGATGGCGCGCATAACACCCACGGGGTCGCGGCCCTAATTGCCACGCTCCGTCAATATCTACCCGACCAAAAGGTTTTGCTCGTTAGCGGTATTATGAAGGACAAGGAGCCAGAAATCATGTTAGCGGCACTTGCTCCATATGCTAAACGCCTCTATGCCTGTGCTCCCGACTTACCCCGCGCCACGCCTGCGAGTGAGCTATGCGGGATGGCGGACATCTGCGCCCTGCCCGCAGAGGCCCATAGTTCCGTGGCAGATGCCCTACATGCCGCCATCAACGCCGCCCTGCAGAGCGGCGAAACCGTACTCGTGGCGGGGTCACTGTACACCGTGTCCGAAGCGCGCGCGGCGCTTGGAATCATGAATCATGAATCATGAATCATGAATCGTGACCGGGGGGGGATGCTTGCTGCTGTAGCAAGGGCGGGCACACGGCATGCCGTGCCCCTCGAGTTTGGCCATTTTACATAAACTGGTTATCCACTTGACTACGGTGCCCACAACATGAATTTGAGGTATGAAAGAGTATCCAATGACATTCGACGAATTTATCAAGCGGTGCATGACCGAAAAGCAGTGCCGGGACTACCTTTATCAGCTGAGGTGGCCAGATGGCTTTGTCTGCCCAAAGTGCAAGGAACCTAGAAAGGCATGGCCAAAAGGCGAAAATCTATATGAGTGTTCGGGATGCGGCCACCAGACATCGGTTATCGCCGGGACGATTTTTCAGGACACACGAAGGCCCCTGAGGAAATGGCCTCACAAAATCCGCACTGCGATGGTGAATCCGAAATGTTCTACAAGGCTAACCCCAAATCCCCGACTGGAGGGTGAGCAATGACTCCTTCTGCCGAGAAGGTTTTTCCC
>QLUS01000005.1 GCA_018725535.1 Bacillota bacterium | reverse complement strand
CATGTAGCCCGCCCTAGGCTGACAAAATCACAGAGAAAAGGCCGTGTAGGAGCAGCAAGGATACTTCCGGGGTCTCCGTCCTCCACAATCGCGCCCCTGTCCATCACCACCAGTCTGTCGGCGAGCAGCGCTACTTCGCTGTAGTCGTGGCTGACCATTATCCCGGTGGTGTCGGTTAAGGCAAGCCACTCCCGCAGGTGACGCAAGAGATACGCGCGCGCTTCCACGTCTAGGTACGTGAAAGGTTCATCTAGGAACACAATGCGTGGTTCGGTTACTAAGGCCCGGGCCAGAATGACGCGGGCTGTCTCGCCGCCACTAAGCGTTTTAGCCGGTCGGGCGGCGAGGGGTGCGGCTTGTGTAATCGTAAGCCAGTGCAGCGCGTGCTCTTTCGCTTGCTTGCGGCTGATTCCCCGGAGGAAGAGCGGAAGGCAGACATTCTCTAGGGCACTGCCGGAGAGAAGTAGCGGGGCTTGAAAGACGTGTGAGTACATGCGAGCTAGAGCCAATCTATCCTTAGGCAAGCGGCGAACGCTGCCCTCTAAAATATAACTCTGAAAGCGCGCTTCATTAAGTCCGCCCAGTGCCCGTAGGAGTGAGCTCTTGCCAGCTCCATTCGGGCCGATTATGGCAGTAAATTTACCTCGCTGTACCGTAAACTCCGGTATGGCGAGGATCGTTCTTTTGTTTATCGTCAGGCTAAGCTCTTTAACCGTGAGCATTCCACAACCTCCGCTGCTGCATCGCAGTGAGGACAAGCGCGACCGAATAGGACAACGTCAGCAGGATAAACCCGAGCGCAATCGCCACCGGGAAGTTGCCGCGATTTACCTCCAGCACAATGGCCGTACTCAGCACGCGGGTGTGGCCGCGGATGTTGCCGCCGACCGCCATAGCTGCGCCAACCTCGGCCACGGCGGAACCGAAGCCGGCCATCACTGCGGCGAGGACGCTTAGGCGCGCCTCGCGGATGATCAGCCAGACCATTTGCCATTTGTTTGCGCCAAGCGCGGCTATGTGCAGGGACAAGCCTTCCTCTACTTGCATAACTCCTGCCATCGTCAGGGCGGTTACGCGCGGCAGGGCAATGAGGCAACCGGCAATTACGAGGGCATAGGGCGTGTACATGAGCCGCAGTCCGCCCAAAGGTCCGCTTCGCCATAGAAACAGACTAACCCACAACCCCACCACCACTGGCGGCAGACCCAAGGTTGAATTGACAACCGTCCTCACCGCCTCACGCCCCGGAAAACGCACTAACCCGAGATACGCCCCGAGCGGCACGCCAATGATAACGCTAAGCAACGTGGCACTGCCGCTTACGCGGATGGTCAGCCACGCGATGCTGTAGACTTCCCCTTCACCTGTCGCGAGCATGCGCAGTGCGGTCAGAAGGCCTTCAGCTATCCATTCCATGTTTGGTCACCCCCATCCATCTCCCCACAAGCAGCTGTAAGCGGAAAGCGGAAAGCCACTCCGTAGTTCGTGATTCACATTCCCCCGCCCACATTATAGCAGGAAAAAACAGTCTCGCCACCGTATATCTCCTGTGGGGGGTGGCGAGATGAACTTAACGCTAGATGAAGTTCGCGGATTATTGCTGCTCTGTGCTAAGGCCTTTAGCGGCAAGCGTGGGCGCAGTGGAATTACCAAGTTTCTAATGGGTGAGGCCAGTTTCAGCACGCAGCACTTAGCGCGGGAGAGCGGCGCTGAGTCCCTGTTTGGCACCTTATCAGGCTTGGCTTACCCCGAGATTCAGCAGTCCATGACCTACCTCGAACGCAGCGGGTTTGTGGAGATCGTACCTGTTGAAGCGCAGGGCAAAACCCTGCCGCTCCTGCACGTGACACCGCGCGGGCTAGCAGAGCTAGAGCGTCTGCGTCCGGCGCTTACGCTTCCCTTGCAGGTTACGGCAAGCACCGAAAAAATGCTGCGTGTCCTAACGAGGCTCGCGCGACTACTCGATGGATTGAAGGCTTTGCAGTTAACAGACCTAGTAGCACATATGGAATGCACGGAAGGTCAGCTCAGGCAGTACATACAGCTCTTGTGCAAGGTGCTGCAGCTTCGTCCCGAGGCGGTACTCGCCACTACCCAAGCACGCCAGCACTTTGCGGGGGCGTTAGAACGCGCGTTGTGTACTGCGGCCTTCGCGGAACTCACCGAAGTTGAAGCCCAGGCACTGCGGTTGTATGTCGGTATAGAGCTAAAGCATCAGCTTGACCGCGAAAGCCTGCTGCACTACTACGACCTTACCTCGCCTGAGGACAAGGCGCGGCAGGCTGCGGGAAGGCTTGCGGGGCGAGAGTGGCAGCACAAGCACCCGCTCGTGTCGGTACTAGGCTTTTTGTCGCTTTAGATAAAGAGCTGCTACTTGTCGACTGGTTTGAGACGCAACAACTCTAGGCCAATATTGCGTATTTCCACCTCTGCTTTGACTTTAAACTGCGCCGTCTTGATTTTTTCGCGCCACGCCTTACTGTCCCAGTGCTTCGGGTACTGCGTGCGCATAAGTTGCCCTAGGCTCAAGGGGTCTCCGCCGGTGACCGCCACTTTCTGTAGCGCGGGTAATGTGTTTTGCTCAAATACATCGGCGATGATTTCTTCTAACAGCGCGCTGTTCTCGCGCTTACTTAGGTCAACATCGTCCGCATAATTATGCAGGCTTAGCCGTACCTTAAGCTGCCGTGACAAACGAGAAGTCAAGGGCGCCAAAGAGGTTGGCGAGGGCATAGCTGCCGCAGCGACGTCTCTCCCCAGGAGGCGACAAGCAAAAAGGTGCCGAGAAAGATGACAGTCTTGGCGAAGGACACGTTTGGAATCAGGCCCTGGAGCAGGCGCGTACCCATATAGAGCTGCGTGCCTGACGTTACCACGACCATGCCTATCCACATAAAAATAGCTAGGCTATCAAACCGCTCGATAACACTAGTCTCCGCGATGCCTAGCATTACCAGCGTGGGGACTAGGAGTCGCGTCAGATGTTCAAGACCGAAGAAGGCCAGCGCGGCCACCGTAGTCAGCGTATATACCGCAGTCACTACAATGACAGACCAGAGCACGGCGCCGATAGACTCTTTAGGTTTTTGCAGATGCGGGTAGCTAAAGAGCAGAATGTCAAAGCCCGCGTAGCTGTAGGCCGCGGTCTTAGCACCCGCGAGGAAGCCGCTCGGGTCGGCGTCGCCAAAGACAGGCTGTAGGTGATGTAGGTGCCCGCCTAGGAAAATTACAGCCAAGAGCGTCATTAAGGGAAACCAGAGCATTACGCTTATTTCAGCAAAACGGGCTAAGCCGCCTATGCCAGCTAACGCCGCGAACACAGAGAGCAGCAAAATAACGGCTGCCAAGACACTGCTTGGAGTATGCGTTAACATGCGGTTAGTGATAATGGCGGCAAAAATGCGCATAGTCAAGATTACGAAGAAACAAGACTTAGTGAGATACAAGAGGAGCCACACGCGCCCAAAGAGCGGGCCCATAAGCTTTAGGCCCCACTGGGCCGGGTCCTCACCGGGGAAAAGGCTAGCGAGGCGATTAGAGAGCAGCGCCACCAGCAGCACAGCTAACCCCGCGCCAGCCACCGCTACCCAAGCGCTGCGCCCAGCTTCCTCGGCAGTGACGCGCGGCAGCGAGAAGATGCCGTTGGCAATGAGGGCCCCCACAATCAGCATGCCGTGTTGAAAACCGGTTACGCGTGGGTTCATGTGCATGAGTCGTTCATTCCCCCTGTACGCGCTTATTATGACCGGAGGGTGTACTCCGATATGGCTTGCGGAAAACAAAGTCTGAGCGGCTCGAAAGACGTAGCGGTGCAAGGGGGCGTAAGTAGGCCACCCCTAAAATCTCTAGTAAGGCCATATGTATAAGGAGTGCCGTCCACACTGCGGCAATCCCTATTCCTGATAAGATGCCTGCCGCCGCCAACAGTATGTACCTGAGCAGCCGCGTGAGGCCCACCACGCGGTACGGGTGCGGCAAAAGAGCTAATTACGGAGATAGCGACGACAATGACTAGCAGTGGGCTTACTAGGCGGGCGAGAATCACCGCTTGGCCCAGCACAAAACCACCCACTACGCCTACGGTTTGCCCAATCTTCGAGGGTATGCGCAGCGCTCCTTCCTGCAGGATGTCGACTAACAGAACCATCAGCACTGATTCAATCACGGGAGGGAAGGGAATGCCGGCACGTGCCGTGGCCACGGCAAAGAGCAGGTCAGTTGGCAGAAGCTCGTAGTTGTACGTTATAATGGCTACATACAGGGCGGGAAGCGTGGTAGCGAGGAGAAAAGCCAAAAGGCGAAATGACCGCATGAGTGTCGTCAACGTGTAGTGGTCGTAGTAGTCGGCAGGACTTTGAAAAAGGTCGCTAAAGCCCATCGGCAAGATTATGGCCTCGGGTGAGCCGTCAAAGAGGAGAGTAATGCGGCCCTCCAGCAGATTACCGGTGACGCGATCTGGCCGCTCGGAGTGGATAGCTTGGGGAAAGGGAGACCATGGGCTAATCCCTAGGAGAGATTGGAGGTAGTTTGTCTGGAGCAAACTGCCGACATTGATGGATTTAAGCCTAGTGCGCAGATGCCCCACGGTTTCTTCTGTGGCCAAGCCGTCTATATAGAGCATCAGGACTCGCCTTGGATTGCGCTTGCCTAGTATGAACGTCTCGATGTGGAGGGCAGGCGTGCGTATCTGCGGACGCACGAGCGACAAGTTGATCTCGCAGTCTTCGACAAAGGCCACCTTCGGGCCAAAAACGGTCGTCTCTATTTCGGGTGGGGTGATGCCGCGGCCGCGATTGGCGCGGGCATCCACAGCTAAGGCCGACTTAAGACCGTCCGCTAAGACAATTGTTTCGCCAAGCAATATGCGGTCGTCAACTTCGGTTACGGTGCCGCACGCCATGAGATTGCGGATGTGTGTACGTGGGAGGCATGAGGAGCATTTTCAACTAATGCTGGCATGCTGGAGAGGGGCAGGATGACTTCCGCCGCGATACGCGCTTCGTCCGCGAGGCTGCGCAAGTAAAGGGTAGCCGTTCTTTTTCCGGCAAGGCCAAGGCGAAACTCGCGCGCTGTAAAGTCGGACGCGTGCTTGAACAGCTCCTGAAAGTAAGTGAGGTCACGGGCGTAGCCTTGCAGGGGAACCGCGTCTAGGCTTTCATCTCTGGCTGTGCCCCTAGTCAGCCATGCGTTAATCTTCTCCCACCAACCTGCCACACGACCCCCCCTCCCCAAAGCTAGTATCTCCATGGGTAAACGTTCCATGCACAGAATGGAGGAAGTCCATGCTAAACCCGCTGCCACCTGATGTGCTGCGTGCGCGCGCGTATCCGCGCGAAGCTGACATGCGCGGCGATTACTTTCGCGATGTGACGGCCATCATACACTCTACGCCTTTTCGCCGCCTCAAGCACAAGACGCAAGCCTTTTACGCGCCGCAAAACGACCACGTCTGCACACGCATTGAGCATGTGCTGCACGTGGCCACAATTGCCGTGACTATCTGTAAGGCGTTAGGGTTAGATGCAGATTTAGCGCAGGCGATTGCCTTAGCGCACGACCTCGGACATGCCCCCTTTGGACATGAAGGCGAACGTGTTTTACATAGTAGGACAGTGGAGATTGGCGGCTTTATACACGAGCTGCACGGCTTACGCGTGGTAGACGTGCTAGCGCATGATGGCACGGGGCTTAATTTAACTTATGGAGTCCGTGACGGGGTCATCAGCCACTGCGGGGAGCGCTTTGAGCAACGCCTAACTCCCGAGCCGCGCCAAAAGAAACTGGCAGAGGTGAAGGATCGCGGTCAAGCCCCTAACACCTATGAAGGGTGCGTGGTACGCCTCGCGGACAAAATCGCCTATCTTGGGCGCGACTTAGAGGACGCGATTACCGCCAAGTTTGTTACGCTAGCTGAAGTAGATCCCAGAGTGCGGCAAGCGCTTGGCAGTTCAAACGGGCAAATCATCGGAGCGCTTGTGGCCGACGTAGTGCATGAATCGACAGGCCGAGATTACGTAGGCTTCTCCGACGAGAAGAACGAGTTGGTGCTAAGACTATACGCCTTTAATAAGGAGCGCATCTACCAGCACCCCCGCATGGAGCGCTACCGCGTGTTCTGTAAGCGCATCATCGAGGGTGTGTTTGACTATCTGCTCGCGCTGTTCACGCGGGAAGGCTGGGACTTGTCGGCCTACGCGCGCGGCGCGATTCGCCTTGACGCGCAGTTTGGAGAGTTTTTGCGCGGCATGCGGCGCGTCTATGAGGCCAACGGAGTGCCTGCGGTGCGCATTGTCGCCGACTATGTGGCGGGCATGACGGACGATTTCGCCATTGAAAGCATTAAGCAAATAACCATCCCCGCACCCATAGACTTTGACTAACGCCTCCGTTTGAGCCAAGTTAGAGCGGCGTAACCGCTAAGCAGTAAGCCTAATGTCAGGGCAAGCAAAAGGTTTACAGCATTGCGCGGCGGGTAGCTAACGTTCTTGCCTAACTCCGACACCGCGAGATGATCGCTCACTTCGTAGCGATACCTAACCACCCTGCCATCCGCATAGCGGCGGGTTAGCGTGACGGCATAGCCGCTAGAAATCCGGTGCGCTAGAAGTTCGCTTCCCTCCCACACCTCGCTTGCGACATGTGCCCTTAGGGCAGTCTTATGCGGGGGAGGTAGCTCTGTTGTCGGAAAAGAAAGGTAATCAAAGAACAGCACAGCCGAAAGCGTCAGCAACAACGCAATAATAGTGCGCACTAACATGCGTTTCCACATCGGCCTCCACTCCTTCTTAAGTAATACGCAGGATGTAGCGCTAAGTTTCACCCGAAAGGGTGAAAACGCTCCCTGCCCCCGTAGTGAAAACGCTCCCTGCCTCTGTGGTGCAAGTGTGGAAAAGGAGGTTAAGACAATGCTAGATGTCTTAATTAAGAATGCCCGCCTAGTAGATGGCACAGGCGCGCCATGGTTCTGCGGGAACATTGCCGTTCTCGGGGAGCGCATTGCAGCGCTTGGTCAGGTGGATGAGCCTGCGCGTCGCGTGATCGACGCTGCCGGTCGCGTAGTCGCGCCAGGGTTTATCGACGCTCATTCCCACAGCGATGACGCGCTGTTTAAGAATCCGCAGGCGGAAAGCAAAGTGCGCCAAGGCGTCACTACGGAAGTTATTGGTCAGTGTGGTAGCTCAGCCGCGCCGCGTACGCCAAGCCCCGACCACACTGAGCCCTTCGCCAGTTTCGCCGAGTATCTTGATCTTCTAGAAGCGCGGGGGATTGGAGTCAACGTGGTGCCTTTAGTAGGCCACGGCAATATCCGCGCCGTGGTTATGGGATTTGCAGACCGTGCGGCGACGGCCGAAGAGCTCGAGCAAATGTGCAGACTGACAGGGGCAGCCCTACAGGCGGGAGCGCACGGCCTGACGACAGGGCTCATTTATCCACCTAGTTCTTATGGCAGTCACGCTGAGATAATTGCTTTAGCCAAAGTAGTTGCATCCTACGGTGGTCTCTACGCTTCCCATATGCGCAATGAGAGGGAAGGGTTACTAGCCTCCGTTGCGGAAACCATAGACGTAGGGAGGCAAGCCAAGCTACCCGTTCACATCTCCCATCATAAAGTGTGTGGGGAACAAAACTTTGGTTTGGTAAAAGAGTCGCTGGCGCTAGTAGACGCAATGCGGCAAACAGGCGTGGACGTGACACTAGACCAATACCCCTACACGGCAACCAGCACCGGGCTAAAGGTAGTAGTGCCACAGTGGGCGCACGCAGGCGGCACTACCGCCATGGGCGAACGCGTAGTCGACCCCTCTACGCGGGCAAGGATAGTTGGGGAGATACTGGCGGGCAGAGAGCAGTGGGACTCTATTCTCGTCTCCTCCTGCCACAAAGAGCAGAACAAGCAGTTTGAGGGTCGCACTTTGGCGGAAATTAGCCGCCTAGTTGGCAAGGAACCGATAGAAGCGTGCTTAGACCTATTACTTGATGAGAATTTCGACGTTGGCATGGTTCGATTTGCTATGTGCGAAGCAGATGTGGAATACGTGCTGCAACACCCGCTGGTGATGATTGGGTCTGACGCCACGCTACGTGCAACCTACGGTCCGCTGTCCACCGGCAAACCGCATCCGCGCGCCTACGGCACTTTCCCGCGTGTGCTCGGCACCTACGTGCGCGAGCGTGGCGTGTTAAGGCTAGAAGAGGCGGTGCGCAAAATGACCAGCTTCCCGGCGCAGAGATTTCAGCTGTACGACCGCGGCTTACTGCGTCCGGGGGCATACGCTGACTTGGTGATGTTTGACCCAGAGACTGTAGCTGACTTAGCCACCTACAGCGAGCCGCATGTCTATCCGCGCGGTATAGACATGGTGCTGGTTAACGGGGCAGTAGTTGTCGAGAATGGTGCACACAGCGGTACCTTGCCGGGGAAAGTGCTACGACGCGGCAGAAGAGGGTTATAGCAGGTACAGATTTGCGCGTTCGCTAAACTCGGCTAGCAGCGCGACGCCTGCTACGCTGTTGCCCTTCGGGTCGAGCGAAGGCCGTACACGCCTATGCCTAGGGAGCTAGGGACTACGCCGAGGATCGCGCCGGACACTCCACTCTTGGCGGGGAATCCAACTTTAACCGCAAACTCACCGGAGGCGTTGTACATACCGCAGGTCAAGTGATTCCTCCGCGCTGCCCTCGAGCGCGCCTATGTCGCGCAGAAAATAGGCGATGGCGCGATTGCGGTCGCCAGATAAAGTTTCGGATTGGTAGACGGCAGCGTTAAAGCCCACGTAACAGCCCGGAGCGAGTGAGCGGATAAAACTCATTTAAATGGTCAAACTTCTCCGCGACCGAGTTGCCCCTATTAGCGCCGTAGTCGCGATGGCTCCTGCGTTGACTAAGGGGTTAACTGGCTTTAGGGAACTAAAGGTCTCTAACCGCATCAGCGAGTTAAACGAGTCGCCGGTAGGCTCCATGCCGATGCGGCTAAACACGGCCTCAGGACCGTTATCCAGCAGCGCAAGGGCAAGGGCGAACAGCTGGAGACGCTCTGGAGGGTGAAGCGGACACGCATGTCGCCGGCATGAGCTTTGACGCCCGAGGCGTCGGCCACGGCAATGCCTAACGCTCGGCTATCGGCCTTAGTGAGCTCGGGGATGTAACTCGCGAGTCGCCCGGTGGGCGTCAGGGGCTTATACTTTACGATTAGCTCGTCTAGGAGTATTTGCATGCAGTTCACCTCTGCAATTTCTTTCTCTATGCCTACAACTAATCCTGCAAGTGATGACTAGAAGCAAAATGGCTGCCCCTGTGGGCAGCCTTTGCTGGTAGGTATGTAAACTGCAGTTACTAGCGCTTAGCTGCCTCTAGCGCGCGCTGCACGGCGAGCATAGAGTTGTTTGAGGTACCTGTAGCGCCGGTAAAGACATCGACCTGCGCGCTGTTTTTGGCAACGAAGCGCTTCGGGAGCTCGACAATCGCTTCGTGGTACGGCGCAAATGCGTAATCAGCCGGTTTACGTTCGAAGATGACATTGCCTGCGGCATCCCTTCTGGTTACCGGCCTGCCGTCCGGACCCATGACTACTGCGCCTGCAGCGTCACGTTCAGGTGCCGGACGTGTTTCATGCAGAACCACGCGGCTAATCTTGCCGCCGTTAATGGTGACCCAAGCAATACCCCAGCCCCGTTCGGTCCGGTCGCTGACGGCCATAAAGGTGCCGTCCCACATAGTAGCGGCGGTAGTTTTTGTCTTGCGTGCCATTTGGGTGGCACGGAGCACTGCTTGCTTAGCGCCATTGGAAGAGCCGGTAGCTTGTGACACTACATCGACATCCCAGCTGTTCTTGGCCACGAAGCGCTTAGGCATTTCGGCGAGAAAGGTGTGGAACGGAGCATACCCGTAAGTTGGGCCTTTTTCTAGACCTAAGGCGTTAAACTCCATCAGCTTAACGGCGGTAATTTTGTCGCGGGCAATCGTTACTTCGGCGCGCACAAAACCGCGGTCGTTAGCATCAGAAACGGCGATAAACGTCCCGTCATTGTGAATTGCTTGCGGAGCACAGCCCGCAAGCGCTGCGATTGTCACTAGCGCGACTGCAGCTACTGCTAAAAATTTCTTCAAGCCAAAATCCCCCTTTATTTAGAAGCTCGTGTGGCGACCCGACTCCCGCTTGCCTACCCCAAGCGGGACAACTGGAGTTGCATTTTCATTGTATAACATTCTTTAACCAATAACAAAGTCCTCCTAGTGCAATACTAACGTAGAACAATTTTAACTATACAAATAAAACCCCCGCCACAACGCGGGGGGCAACGCGGGGGACGCAACGCTAGGGACGGGTACTTTTGTTTTGCCACCACTACTACGACTTCTCTGTGTTCTCTATGCCTCTGTGGTGAAAACGCACCCTGCCCATCAGACCTTTCCTTGACAATCCTTGTCTCGTAAAATAGACTTTTTCTACACAGATTAATGTAACCGTGATTTAGAGGTGGTGACTAAAGATGAAGTTCAACGTGATTCTTGACCGGGACGAAGATGGAGTATGGGTTGCACAATGCCCGTCTATTCCTGGTTGTGTCAGTCAAGGGAAAACAAGAGACGAAGCTATCGCTAATATTAGAGAAGCAATTGCTCTGTGTCTTGAAGTCCGGGCAGAAAAAGGACTGCCACTCACTGTTGAGACGAGACAAGTTGAGGCCATAACTTAGTGGCCTCGCTTCCAGTTCTCAGTGGTCAAGAAGCGGTGCAGGTGTTTGAATCCTTCGGAGGGAGCGTTTCACGGCAACGTGGCAGCCACATCATCTTGACAAAAGAAGGGGAGATCGCCACTTTGTCAGTTCCAGATCACAAAGAAGTAGCCAAGGGAACACTTCGTAGGCTCCTGCGTGATGCCAATCTGACAGTAGGCGAATTTGTGGATGCAATGTAAGCCGGACGCATCGCCTGTTTAGAGAGACGATTCACCACAGAGACACAGAGGTCACAGAGATGGAGTTAAACTAGGGTGGAGTGGCTTAGACATCTCCAGCCACGTAGCAGCAGTCTCGAACCCGGCTCTTAAGTACAGCCTGTAAGCTGCCTTGCTTAGCGCCGGTGTCGTGCACAGCTCTACTTTGGAAAACCCAAGCTGATAGAGGTGTGTTAGGGCAGAGTGCAGTAGATAGGAGCCAATTCCTCGACCGCGCAGGCGTTTCGTGACGGCGACGTCACAAATCGCCGCTTTGCCGTTCTGCCGCATGGGGTACCAAGTAATGTGTCCAATTACCCGGTAGTCTTCCCGAACCAGCAGGACATTAAGCGCGTGATTGTGCTGCCCAAACTCCTCCGTCGCAGTCATGCCATACCAAGTATAGCCATTCTCCCAGCACCCTGCGCCTCGCAGCGTTTCCCAGCGGCCCGCAGGGAGCGGGTTGTCCAAATCGGGCAACGGTTTGAGATTAATGGTCAGGCTCAGGTGAGTATGGCGCAGGCGAAACCCGCTCTCCCTAAGAAAAGCAGTCAACCTTGCATCCGTCTCTGAAGGTTCCATCACCTCGGTGTTTCCCCACAGCGGCTGAAAGCGACCCTCTAGGGCGCAGTAGAGAGGAGTATAGGGCGAGCCGATAAAGAGGCGCGACGCCTGACGTAAGTGACGCTCGCTTGCTGACAAGAGAATCGGCCATACCGATTCCTCAAAGCCCGGTCGCGACAACAGAAAGGGCAGGTATCCTCGCTGTGCAGAGGAGTCATACAGAGCGTGCGTTGCTCCGAGCAAACTCCCGTTATCGTCTTTTACCAGCAAAAGACCGTCACTTGCGTATCCAGGATCACGACCCCACACGCTAAGCAGGCTTTCCTCAGTAACCGGAGTGAAGTTTCGTTTGCTGCCGCCCGTGATGTTCATGAGTTCAGCTAGGCTTGCGCCATCGCCAGCGGTTCCTGCGATCAACTGCATCTGGTATTCTCACCACCCTCGGGCCTTGCCGCGCGACAAGTGCCCGTCCTTAGTATATAATAACCTCTAGAATTACAGGAGGTGGTCATTGTGCTCGTCCATGATAAAGCCCATGAATTAGCACGCGCTCTTAGGAGCTCGCCGGAGTATCAAGCGCTGTTGACGGCTCAGGGCAAGCTCAGTAGTGACACGCAGTCACTAGTGATGTTTAAGGATTACCGAAAAAAAGAGATTGCCTATCAGACGGCGCTGATGTCGGGGCAGCAGGTTGACGAGGCAGAGATGAAGTCCCTGCAAAAGCTAGCGGAGATCATCAATCTGAACAGCCTTGTGCGAGACTACATTCAGGCCGAAGCGCGCTTTGGGATAATATTCGCCGATGTGCAGCGCATTGTGGGCGACGCCGTGAAAGAAGTTAGCGCGCTCTATAAAGAAGAAGAAACGGAAGGCGGTTCTAACTAGATGCCATCATGCGGAATAATTGGGTTGCCCATGGTGGGTAAGACCACCGTGTTCAACCTGCTTACTGGCACGCGCAAAGAAACCAGTAAGTTCTTCTCGGGGAAGACAGAATCCAACCAAGGGTTGGCTGCGGTTAGGGATAGACGCGTGGACTTTCTCGCTAACCTTTACAGGCCACGCAAGACTACCTATGCGCAGATTGAGTTCATTGATGTTCCGGGGTTAGTACGTGGTGCCTCCGAGGGATTAGGCATCGGTAACGCTTTCTTAGACGGCATACGTCAGTCAGACGCGCTCGTACACGTGGTGCGCGCATTTAAGAGCGACCTCGAGCATGTGGAGGGCAGCATCGACCCGCTCCGCGATGTCTTAACGGTGGCCTATGAGCTGCTGATGGCCGATGTAGCCTTTGTGGACAAGCGTCTATCCCGCTTAAACGACAGCAAGAAACGCTCTGCCCAAACAGAGGAGGAGATACGGCTGCTAGAGCGAATCTTAGAGCATCTAGAGTCCGAGCAGCCGTTTTCGA
Source organism: Bacillota bacterium (assembly GCA_018725535.1). Lineage (GTDB taxonomy): Bacteria > Bacillota > UBA994 > UBA994 > UBA994 > UBA994. Next base: position 14,995 of record QLUS01000005.1, on the reverse strand, counting down.
CGTTTACGCTCCTACCGGAGGAAGAGAAGCTGCTCCTTAGCTATACCTTTCTTACTAGTAAGCCCCAGATTTTGGTCGTGAACCTAGATGACGAGCAGTTTGTTGACGCTCTGTACCCTCGCAGAGAAGAACTACAGCTTTACGCCCGCGAGCGGGGATTGCCGCGCCTCGAAATGAGTGCCAACACGGAGATGGAAGTGTCTGAGCTTGACGGTGCAGAAAGGGACGAGTTTCTCGCCGAGCTTAAGCTAGACGCCCCCGGCATTGACCGTGTTGCGCGTGCTAGCTACCAAGTACTAGGGCTAATTTCATTCTTCACCGTAGGGGAGGACGAAGTGCGGGCCTGGACAGTGCGCCAAGGTACCACGGCTAAACAAGCGGCAGGTAAAATACACTCCGACTTAGAGCGGGGATTTATCCGCGCTGAAGCCATGCGTTATCATGACCTAGAGACCTACGGTGGCGCGGCTAAGCTTAAAGAGAAGGGACTAGTTTCACTGGAGGGAAAGGACTATGTAGTAAGCGACGGAGACATCTTGAGCATAAGATTCAATGTATAGACCGCAACCGACTACTTAAGGAGGATTGCCATGGAAGCAGCAGTCATGGCGCGCAAGATCAGCGCGTGGATCGCTCAACAGGTGCGCGCCGCTAACATGAACGGTGTGGTGTTTGGCTTAAGTGGCGGCCTCGATTCAGCGGTGGTTGCGGGGCTAGCCAAGCTCGCACTGCCCGAATGCGCCCTCGGGGTTATCTTGCCCATACACTCGGACCCCATAGATCGCGAACACGCGCTATTGGTGGCAAGAGCGTTCGCCCTAAAAGTGCTGGATGTAGACCTATCTACTGCGTATGACGCTTTCCTCTCTGCAGTATCCACCCCTTTCGCTTGCGGTGAACTACCCCGCCCGACTCTCGCTAACATCAAGCCGCGGCTACGCATGGCGGCTCTCTACTTCTACGCAAGCATGCATTCGTGTGTGGTGCTCGGAACAGGAAACCTTAGCGAGTACACGGTCGGCTACTTCACCAAGCACGGCGACGGGGGTGTAGATCTTATGCCGCTAGCTCCCCTAGTCAAGGCCCAGGTTAGGGAGCTAGCCCTATATCTAGAAGTGCCGCAAGTTATTTTGGATAAGCCTCCTACTGCTGGTCTTTGGATAAATCAGACTGATGAGGAAGAAATAGGCGTCACCTATGCCGAGCTTGACCAGTACATCTTAACGGGCGAGGCCGAGCCGCATGTAAAAGAGCGGGTTGATCATTTAGCGGCGATAAGCGCGCACAAGAAGCGGCTGCCGCCTACGCCTAAGTTGTAACATTGGCGTGAGAGGCGGAATGCCCTAGGCATATTCCACGAGCTAGGAGACATCCTACCGACAAGGGGGGTGTCTTTATGTCCAAGAAGTTGTGGTTGCTAGGTGCGGCAGCGCTGTTGACGCTAGTGTGTGCCGCGATTCTTTACGCCTTTTTGATTGAACCTTTGCCTCCCGAGGCCGAGCTACCGCAGGGTAGTGGGCTAGGCGATGCAGTGGAGTCGCTCTTAGCTTACAGACTGCGCTTCGCCTGTGGCCATTATTACTCCCACTCCCCGCAGGACGGTGCCGCCGGATTACTTCGCTACTTTGACCTGACCGAGGGCGATATCGTGTGGGAGGATGTGGCGATTTCGACATCTGCAACCGGTGCCATGCGTCAGGGTAGTGTCGCGGGGCTATGTCCTGCCTGTAAGCCGCAATACTTTGCCGGTGTCAAGGACGGATATGTGGCCATCTACTACGGCAGCCCGCGCCAAGACGCCCCACTCAAGCAGCTGACCGCAGTGCGTCTAGAGCTGCTACCCAAAGATTTTCAAGCTAGCCTGAGGCGCGGTATCCCCATCCGCGATGACTACGCCTTGATGCTATTTCTCGAAGGCATCGAATACTGAGCAGGAAAACCAGCCACTATCACGAACTGATGTTCAGTTGGATCTCAGATTCACTAATTGGATCTCAGATTCACTAATTGGATCTCAGATTCACTAATTGGATCTCAGATTCACGAGGGGAGTGATAGGGTGATTATTCTTGGCATAGACCCCGGTATTGGTTTAACTGGGTACGGCGTGGTAGAGGAACAAAAAAGCCAAGCTGCGCTTTTAGAGCACGGCTCCATTCGCACGCCTGCTCACGCCCCTCTGCCGGAGCGACTTAAACTAATATTTCAGGGACTTGACGCTGTCTGCCGCCGCTTTCCCCTCGACTGTGCGGCCGTAGAGCAATTATTCTTTAACACCAACGTAACTACAGCTTTGGCTGTAGGGCAGGCGAGAGGCGTAGCTGTACTTGTTGCGGCTCAACATGGTTTAGAAGTCGTAGAGTACACGCCTTTGCAGGTCAAACAGGCAGTTACAGGCTATGGCCGCGCGGACAAAGCGCAAGTGCAGCGCATGGTGCAGTCTTTACTTGGGCTAAAGGACATAATTCGCCCCGATGACGCTGCCGATGCTGTAGCCATGTGTCTCTGTCACTTGCAGTCCTATCGCTACCGACGCGCCGTCAGCAAGGGGGAGCGCCATGTATAGTTACATCTCCGGCATGCTTAAGCACAAGACGCCTGCAGCGGCTGTGGTGGATAACAACGGCATTGGCTACCGAATTTTTACTACAGGCAGAGTCTTAGCTGAACTCTCCCTCGACGAACACGTGACTTTATATACGTACATGCACGTGCGGGAGGACGAGCTCTCCCTTTACGGCTTTCCGGAAGCCGAGGGAGTTCAGCTATTTGAAGCGCTCCTTGGCGTAACGGGCATTGGACCTAAAGCAGCACTTAGTATTTGCGCTGCGGGTAGCACTATGGCGGTCTATGGAGCGATTATGGCGGGTGATGTCGCTTGGCTGACCAAGATACCCAGCGTTGGCCGCAAAACGGCAGAACGTTTGGTGCTAGAACTAAAAGATAAGCTTTCGCGTCATGTATCACTCGCGCCGTGCACTGCGCATGCTATCTCCTATGTGGCCCTGACACAGGGCGTAGAGGGGCAGGCCATGGGAGCACTCCGGGGACTCGGGTATGGAGAGGCAGAGTATTCAACGCACCTAAAGCAGGCACTAGCATTGCTTGGACCGGAGGCCACGGTGGAAGAGGTCCTGCGGGTCGTACTAAGAACATTGGCACAAGGGAGATAGCAGCTTTGGAGAGAAGAATTATTAGCACCAATGCAGAGACCGCTGAGGAAGCGTTAGATACGAGCCTGCGCCCCAAGTACCTGCGGGAATACATCGGCCAAAGTAAAGCCAAAGAAAACCTGCAGATGTTTATTGAAGCTGCCAAGCGGCGCAGGGAACCGCTTGACCACGTCTTGCTCTACGGCCCCCCTGGGTTAGGCAAGACGACGTTAGCCGGTGTGATAGCCAACGAAGTAGGCGTACAACTGCGCGTTACCTCCGGGCCGGCGATTGAGCGCCCTGGCGACGCCGCCGCCATACTTACCAATTTGGCTGAGAATGACTGCTTGTTTATTGACGAAATCCACCGCTTGAGTCGCTCTGTCGAGGAAGTGCTGTATCCCGCCCTAGAAGACTTCGCTCTAGATATTGTCATCGGCAAGGGGCCGAGCGCACGTAGCATTCGCCTAGATTTACCTAAGTTTACGCTAATTGGCGCTACTACCCGGGCCGGGTCGCTTACCTCTCCGCTGCGGGACCGTTTTGGCGTCATTTGCCGCTTGGAGTTCTACACGCCGTCGGAACTTGAGCAGATTGTCCGCCGCTCCGCCCGTATCCTGTCTGTCAGTATCGAACAACGGGGAGCCGAAGAACTGGCGCGACGTTCACGCGGCACACCGCGCGTGGTAAACAGGTTGTTGCGCCGGGTGCGCGACTTTGCGGAAGTACGCGGTGAAGGGGAGATTACCGCTCTGCTTGCTGACAGAGCGCTAGATATGCTTGAGGTTGATGCCCTAGGGCTAGATGCGGTTGACCGCAAGCTCCTAGAGGCCTTGCTGGTTAAGTTTGACGGCGGCCCGGTCGGATTAGAGACTATGGCGGCAGCCATTAGCGAAGCGCCAGAGACGATTGAGGATGTCATTGAGCCATTCCTGCTGCAGCTTGGTTTTCTGCAGAGGACGCCGCGCGGTCGACTCGCTTCCCGTCTGGCGTATAACCACATGAATGTGGACTGGAACAAAGAGTGAGGTAAACATGGGTATTCTACTGCACACCTGTTGCGGCCCCTGCGCTACTTACGTGACTAAACACCTGAAGGACGAAGGGCACGAGGTCTCCTGTTACTTCTATAATCCCAACATTCATCCCTATGACGAGTACGCTCGGCGGCTTGGGGCTGCTCGCGTCTTCGCAAGTAACGTCGGAGTCTCGTTGCTGCATGACGATTCGTACGATGCGACGGAGTGGATTAGAGAAGTAGCAGGCTCTTTGCCTAGCAGGTGTCGCGCTTGTTATCATTTGCGGCTGGTAAAGACGGCTTTACGGGCAAAAGCCGAAGCTTACGATGCTTTCTCTACTACGCTCCTGATTAGCCCCCATCAAAAACACGCTGATCTAGTAGCTGTAGCTCAGGCAGTGGCGGAGGCAGTAGGCATTCAGTTTTACTATCAAGATTTCCGCCTCCATTTTCGTGAGACCTTTGCCCCCACCCGTGAGCTCGGGCTCTACCGCCAGAACTACTGCGGCTGCCGCTTGAGCGACTACGAACGTCAGACGCGGCGGAAGGGCAAGAAATAGAGGAAAACCGCGAGACGTGGCGAATGTAAATCATGTGAAGTGGCTGTCCGCTGTCCGCTTGGAAGCAAACAAAAATCAAAAATCAAAAATCAAAAATCAAAGACGGGGTGGCTTTCCGCTTTCCGCTTTCCGCCGTAAGCCGTAATCTACTGAGCACTGAGCACTGAGAACGAAAAACTAGCGGGGTGAAGACAGCCAATGCGTGGAACTAGCGTCAGGACAGCAGTGTTAGTGGTTATCTTGTGCCTAAGCTTGGCCCTGCCACTCTTCTTGTTTGATCGCGCCACATATGCAGACGGGGTGGCGCTAGATAACCCTATGTTTCGCATAGGCATTCACCACGGGGCAAATGCTTTGGCTACAGTGCGCCTAAACTCGAGCGCGCGCGTCGAGTTTGGCTTGACCGCGCCGGACGGCGCGGTAATTCCGCTTCTCGCAGACGAAAGCGGAGGCTGGCAAATTTACCGTGAGGCTGTCCGCTTGGTCGCAGGCCCCTTTGGCGACCAAGCGGCCGCCGCACAAGTTTTGTCGCGGTGGTCAGCCGGGAGTGGTCCTGCCTTTATCTTGCGGGAGAGTGCCGGGTTTATGGTGGCGGGAGGCTTGTTTGCGACCGTCGAACAGGCCGTGCAGCATCTGCCCGGGCTGGCTGCAGCCGGGATAAACGGGGTCACGGTGCGGGGAATGCTGGCGCTTGTTAGCGGTTCCTTGCCGTCTATCGAAGCGGCGCAGGCTGTGCGCGAGCGGTTGGTAAGCGCGGGGCTAGAGGGCAGGCTGTACTTTGATGGCGCGTGGCGAATTGCCGTGGGCTTTGCCACGGACACAACCTTAATTGACTCTCTGCGGGTAGCATTAGTTGCAGCTGCGCCGGAGTTAGTGTGGGAATCTCTCCCTAGAGACTTCAGGCGCATCCACGTTATTAGCCAAGACGGTAGACTCCTATTTGTCTACGCTAATCTCTCTGGGCTTACGCTCCGCGCGGCGAGCAGCGCCGACTTTATGAGCGTAGAGAGTCGGCGGCACCGCGGGGTGTTCGAATTTACACTCGACCAAATGAATCGGTTTATGGTCGTTGGTCTCATGCACGTCGACGATTATCTCAAGAGCGTCGTGCCGCGAGAAATGCCGGCTAGCTGGCACATTGAGGCGCTAAAAGCGCAGGCGGTTGTTGCGCGCACTTACGCCTATGCCAATCGGAATAGGCATGCGGCTCTAGGGTTTGACCTCTGTCACCTCAGCACTTGTTGTCAAGCCTACGGCGGGGTAGAATGGGAGCACCCGAATTCCAATCAAGCCGTGGACGAGACCAAAGGAGTTATCGCCCTCTTTAACGGCAGGCCCGCTTCGACCTTTTACCACTCGGACAGCGGCGGGCACACCGAGAATGTCGAGCATGTGTGGACAAGGGCTATCCCTTATCTCATTGGCGTTTCCGACCCGTTTGGAGCCCTAGCTGGGTCGACGCACGCACGCTGGGAGCAAGAGCTTACGCAGGCGCAAATGCAACAGATAGCTCGGTTTAACGGGACAGACGTTGGCACGGTGCTTGCAGTTACAGTAGAGAGCCGCTTCCCGTCAGGACGAGTCTCGACCCTCTCCATAACTGGCACGGCGGGCCGTATGTCTCTTAGGCGGCAACAACCGCGACTGCCGGACGGCAGTACAGGACTATTTGCGTTGCGCTCCACCATGTATACGGTAACGAGCCGCGTGGCCCCCGTAGTCGTGCAAAGTGCTCATGCCACGGCCAACTTACCCGGGCTGCAAGGCACGCAAGTGGCCACTGCCGCAGGCGTGCAAGACTTGCTCCTAGCGCCGGAACATACTGTGCGCGGAGCGAGCGTGACCAGCACACTCCGTTCTATCCCTAGCAGTTTCGTCTTTGTTGGTAGCGGCTGGGGGCATGGCGTAGGTATGAGTCAATGGGGTGCCCGCGGTATGGCTGAACTAGGGCATAGCTATCGCGAGATCTTAGTACATTATTACCGCGGCATCTGGATCGCCGATATCCCCCATTAGAAGAACGGCCACATTCCCGAAAGGAGAACGAGCGTGAAAGTCAGCGACTTTGATTTTTCTTTGCCGCCCGAACTCATAGCGCAGCATCCGCTGCCGGAACGGGCGGCTTCGCGTTTGCTGGTTTTGCACAAAGGTAGCGGAGCGATTGACCACCGGCAGTTCCCCGCTGTTCTGCGCTACTTAAACCCGGGGGATGTACTAGTGCTTAACGACACTAAGGTGCTGCCGGCTCGTTTGCTGGGGCGCAAACGGCAAACCGGCGCGGTGATTGAGGTAGTTCTGCTGAAAGCACTGTCAACAGCCTACGAATGGGAAGTGTTGGCGCGCCCGGGCAAGCGACTGCGCGAAGGCACAGAAGTTGACTTCGGTCAGGGCGAAATGTCTGCTACAGTGCTTGGTGATACCGCTGCGGGCGGCAAAATTGTGCGCTTTACCGTAGAGGGCGACTTTCATGCCGCGCTAGATCGCCTAGGGCAAATGCCGCTTCCCCCATACATTAAAGAGCAGTTAGCCGATAAGGAGAGGTACCAGACGGTATACTCCAAGAACTTAGGCTCGGCGGCAGCTCCGACGGCGGGCCTGCACTTCACACAGACTCTACTTGAGGAGATCAAGGACAAAGGGATTGAGATAGTCTTCTTGACGCTGCATATTGGGCTGGGTACGTTTAGACCGGTGCAAGTGGAGGAGATTGCCGAGCACAAAATGCACAGCGAATACTACGAGGTTAGTCCCGAAACTGCGGCGGCTATCAATAGAGCGCGGCAGAGAGGCAACAAGGTAATCGTTGTTGGCACAACCCCGCTTCGCACCCTCGAAACATTAGCCGATGAACGAGGGCACGTCCAAGCGGCGTCCGGCTGGACGGATATCTTTATCTATCCGGGGCACCGCTTCCGCGCCGTAGACGGCCTGATTACCAATTTTCACCTCCCGAAGTCAACTTTGATTATGCTCGTTGCCGCGTTAGCGGGGCGAGAGAACGTGCTAAACGCCTATCAAGCTGCCATTTTGGAGCGTTACAGGTTCTTCTCCTTTGGCGACGCGATGCTGATTATTTAGGAGTGAAGTCTTTGGCCATTAAGTTTCAACTGGAGAAAACCTGCCGACAGACAGGGGCGCGGCTCGGCGTGCTTACTACGCCCCATGGGAGTTTCAGCACCCCTATTTTTATGCCGGTAGGCACTCAGGCAACCGTGAAAACACTGACTCCCGCGCAGCTACAGGTGGTAGGGGCAGAAATAATCTTAAGCAACACCTACCACCTCTACTTAAGGCCGGGACACGTTGTGGTGGAGAAAGCGGGGGGACTGCACCACTTTATGCAGTGGTCGGGCAGCATCCTAACCGACAGCGGCGGATTTCAGGTTTTCTCGCTTAACGACTTGCGTAAGATTACGGAGGAGGGCGTCGAGTTTAGGTCGCACCTCGATGGCTCTAGGCAGTTTTTGAGTCCCGAACTGGCGACGCATGTACAGAACGCCCTAGGGGCAGACATTATTATGTGTTTTGACGAATGCACGCCCTATCCCGCTGACTACAGCTACGCTAAAACTTCGCTAGAGCGCACTATACGCTGGGCCGCGCGCTGTGTGAAAGCGCATGCTAAGCCGAGCGAGCAAGCTCTCTTTGGCATTATCCAAGGCGGCATGTATAGGGACTTGCGCGCGGAAAGCGTTAAAGCGATGACGGAGCTTGATTTTCCGGGGTACGCACTTGGCGGACTTAGCGTGGGCGAGCGGAAGCCTTTGATGTACGAGATGCTAGAGAGCACCGTGCCTTTCATGCCTCAAGACAAACCCCGCTACCTCATGGGTGTAGGCAGCGCAGATTGTTTGGTAGAGGGGGTGCTCCGCGGCATCGATATGTTCGACTGCGTGCTGCCGACGCGTGTCGCCCGTAACGGCACTGCGTTGACCGCCAACGGCAAAGTAGTGGTGCGCAACGCGACTTATGCGGAGGACTTTGCTCCCATCGAAGCCGGGTGCGACTGCTATACCTGTCAGCACTTCAGCCGTGCCTACGTAAGGCATCTGATTAAGGCGGAGGAGGTCTTAGGACTTACCCTTATTTCGATTCACAATTTGCGCTTCTTGCTGCGCTTAATGGCAGATATGCGCCAAGCGATTAGGGAAGATAGAAGCGGGGACTTCGCGAGCGCGGTTTTGTCGCGCCTGCAGTAATAGTTCCTAAGAGAAGGACATAGTGTACACCAGAGCTTCAGGAAGTGGGGTATGCCTATGGCGCGCGCTTCTTCTCGCCGCAAGCCGGGCCAGGATGCTGCATCCGGCGAACCGTTACTAGAACTACGGGCTCTTCTTAGAGGCGCACTGTCGCCTTTGTCTTGTCATTGGTGCTCTTTGCTGTTGTGAGCGCCGCAGTGACGTATACCGCCTTGACCGATGAGCAGATGCCGCTCGCGGCCACAATCACTGGTGTCTTTAGTGTCTTGTGGGGCGGGTTTACCGCTGCGCGCTGGGTGCCCCGTGGCGCTATCATCCACGGTGGGTTGGTTGGTTTGTTGTACGGTCTACTAGTGCTACTTTTTGGGAGACTTGTACTGCAGGAACCGATAGCTCTGCTCGCACTCTGGCGCATAACCGGCGTGGTTCTGTGCGGCGCGGTGGGGGCTTCGCTCGCGCCACGACCTAGACTGCGACGCAAGCAGTAACCCCGGGGGAAGTCCCCCAGGTGTTTTTTTGCGCGGCGAAACATAAGCACACCTGTCTCGTAATATAGTTAAAGCTGCTCTTTAATTTTGAGTCTATTTGCTGTACAATGGTATATGACACTTGGGGGGTGCTTCATGAAAGTCAAGGCGACTAAGGCGCTTGTTGCAGGTATTCTGGCCGTGCTGTTGCTCCCGTATATGCTTGTATTTCCCTTGCCGGCCGCAGCCCAAACGGAAGTAGTCTTCACCATTCCTGTGCGCGGTATCGTTGATGCGAGTATGCTGCGCTATCTGCAGCGAGCCTTCGCCGAGGCGGAGGGCACCGACGCACAAGCTATTATCCTCGAAGTCGACACGCCGGGGGGGTTGTTGTCTTCGGCTTTTAAAATCAGTAACCTCATCCATGACTCGCATGTGCCGGTCTATGCTTATGTGCGCTATAACGCCTTGTCGGCAGGGGCATTTCTAGCGCTCTCAGCGCGACAGATGTACATGGCGCCCGGCAGTGTGATTGGCGCGGCCGAACCACGCCGGATGGACGGTCAGGCTGCTGATGAAAAAACGCTCTCTGCTTGGGAAGCACGTATGCGGTCAGTAACTGAGCGGCAGGGAAAGGACCCCAAACTTGCCGCCGCCATGGTGCGCATGTCCATCGTTATTCCGGGTGTGGATGCAGCCGACACCTTGTTGACCCTGACCTATCAGCAGGCGCATGAACTAGGTTTTATTGACGGCGTGTTTGACACCACGCACGACCTCTTAGCTGAGCTCGGTTTTGCCTCTGCCGAAGTGCGCGCTGTGCCTAAAGCCCCAGCCGAGCTCTTAGCGCGTTTCCTTACTCAGCCCGTGGTCGCTACGCTTCTACTCGGGATTGGCATGGCTGCCCTTGCTATTGCCATGTCCACGGGGGAATTTGTGTTGACGGGTGGCATAGGGCTCATTGCTTTCGCGCTGTTCTTTGGGGGCCATATTTTCGCAGGTCTTGCGGGAAGGGAGGTTATCGTGATATTTGTTGCCGGTTTAATCTTGTTGGTAATTGAAGCGTTTATTCCGAGTTTTGGTATCATTGGCCTAAGTGGAACTGCAGCTGTGTTTACGGCGGTAGCGTGGTCAGCGCTGGATACAGGGCAGGGGGTGCGGATGGTACTTGTGGGCCTAGGTGTGGCCGTAGTGCTTTTCCTGCTGGGTAGACGATTCTTCCGGCGTTCCTCGGTGTGGTCACAAATCGTACTAAACTACTCCGAAACCAAAGACCGAGGGTATATTGCCCCAAGCGATGAAGCAAACCTAGTGGGTAGTGTTGGTATCGCCATCACCACCCTCCGCCCTGCTGGCATTGCCGAAATCGATGGCAAGCGCATGGACGTAGTGAGTGACGGCGCTTTTATCGCACAAGGGGTAGCTGTTGTCGTCGTCAAAACTGAAGGCACTCGCATTGTAGTACGCCCAAAAGATAAATAAGGAGGTAAAAAAATGCCGTTCATTCCTGGAAGCCTGTTTCTCATTGCGCTAATCTTCTTCGGTATCTCCATTTTCTTGAGCTTCGTGCCGCTTGGTTTGTGGATTTCTGCTCTATCTGCTGGGGTGCCCATTGGCATAGTAACCCTCATCGGCATGAGACTGCGGCGCGTTCCCCCCGCGCGTATCGTCAATAACCTGATTAAGTCGAATAAAGCCGGCTTGGGACTTGATATCAACAAACTCGAAGCGCATTTTCTTGCAGGTGGAAATGTCGACCGTGTCGTTAACGCGCTCATTGCAGCGCAGCGGGCTGGCATTGATATCAGCTTTGAGCGCACGGCGGCGATTGACCTTGCCGGACGCGACGTGCTGCAGGCTGTGCAGATGAGCGTCACCCCTAAGGTGATTGAGACCCCTATTGTCACTGCTGTAGCTAAGAACGGCATCGAAGTCAAAGCCAAAGCCCGCGTCACGCTACGGGCTAACCTCAGTCGTTTAGTGGGCGGAGCAGGCGAAGAGACCATTATCGCCCGTGTCGGCGAAGGCATAGTCACCACCATCGGTTCTGCCGAAACGCACAAACAAGTGTTAGAGAATCCGGACATGATTTCGCGCACCGTGCTGAATAAGGGGCTTGATTCCGGCACTGCCTACGAGATTCTCTCCATAGATATAGCCGATGTGGATATTGGCAAGAACATTGGTGCGCAATTACAGACCGACCAAGCCGAAGCCGACAAGCGCATTGCCCAGGCTAAGGCAGAAGAGCGTCGCGCTATGGCTGTAGCGCGAGAGCAAGAAATGCTGGCCGAAGTGCAGGCAATGCGGGCCAAAGTTGTGGCAGCGGAAGCGGAAGTACCCCTCGCAGTGGCCGATGCTCTCAGGGCAGGCAAACTCGGAGTGATGGACTATCTCAACATGCAAAACATCAAGTCAGACACCGAGATGCGCCAGGCCATCGGCAAACCTGAGAGCCCAAAGAGTGGCGACCCGACCAAAGGCTAAAGAAACGGTAAGGAGCGTACTGCAATGGGAATGAAACCCGAATACTTCCCTAGGGGCTATGGCCAGCCCCGGCCTAGGCGAGTACAGCCGGTACTCGCACCGCAGGTAGAGGCTTCCCCAAATACGCCTCTGCATCAGCTTGAATTTTCGTCCGTGCCAACATCGCCTTCAGCCCCGACTTTGATGCTAACCTCTAGGTCTGCGGTGCCTGTTGTCGCTATCAATCGGGAAGCCGCGCGTTTAGGCGTCATCTGGTCAGAAATCCTCGGCGCCCCCCGCGCCCGCCGCCCTTGGACGAAGCAGTAGGGACGGAGCTTTTTGCTTCAGGGGACGGCTCTGTCAGCGGAGTCTGTGTTTGACTACCTCGCGCAGATCTAGCACTTTCTCCGCAGTTATGCTCACTCCGCACACACCGGTTTTACGCAGCATCCCCTCGACAAGCAATAGTGAGGACGTAAGCGCATGCCCCGCATACTTTTCCTGGGCCGCCGCGAACACAGCGACATCGGTTTGGTTACTGCGCGTAGGCGGGGTTTGTCGCGAGACAATCATCCCTGCCGCGCGCACTTTCGTGCCATGCGGAAGTGCGCCTAGGTTGCGGCTGTTGGTTATCTTTAACTCGCCAAAATACTTGGCGTAGAGAAAGCAAGTTGTGGGCAATGGGGTCCGCTGTTGATTGTCCAAGTGCCGATGACTTGCTGTACTTTATAAAGCCTACCGCGCCAGATAAAAGCGTGAAGCTTATCCTGCGCGCAGTAGGCCAATACGGGCTCGTTGTATTGCTTGGACATCTGCACTTCCCCCAAACATATGCTCGTAGTAAACATATGATAGCAGGGCTGTGTTTATTCCGCAAGAGCGCGATGCAAAACAAAATTTAACGTGGTACAATCATATGAAACTCCTAGAGGGGGCCAAACTATGAACAAGCACATCAAGGTTATCGCTTGGGGGACGATTAAGTCTACGGCACAAAAAGAAGCCTGCAAGGAGTGTCAGACTGCGTGTCAATCCGCGTGCAAGACCTCTTGCACAGTCGGTAACCAGGTTTGCCAGAACCGCTAATCCAACAGAATGCATGTCTTTAAATTTAGCGGCAAGACTTTAGCTCTCGACCCAATCACCGGCACGCTGCTAGAGGTAGACGATTTGGCGGGCGAGGTCCTTAAGCTGTGGCACCATCTGATCCCCGAGGAAATAACTGCCGTGCTGTCTGCTCGTTACTCTGTATGTGATCTAGCTGAGGCCCTCTCCGAGGTCGAGGAGTTAGTTGCCGCAGGTCTACTTGATGCTATTATGCCGCCGGAACCTGTCCCGACTGACGCAAGTGTGGGGCAGGTTAAGGCTTTGTGTCTGCATGTCGCCCACGACTGCAACTTGCGCTGTCGCTACTGTTTCGCGGGTACGGGCAATTTTGGCTGTGAGCGCACGATTATGGACACTGCAACCGGGCGAGCCGCGATTGACTTCTTGCTCAGGTCATCAGGGCCTCGGCGGCATCTCGAAGTGGACTTTTTTGGCGGCGAACCGCTGCTCAATTTCCCTGTAGTGCGCGATATTGTGGCCTACGGTGAAGAACAAGCGGCGAAATTTGGCAAAGTTATCCGCTTCACATTGACTACCAATGCCACTCTGTTAGACGATGCCGTCATCGAATTCCTTAACGACAAGCAGATGGCGGTAGTCTTAAGTCTTGACGGGCGCGAAGCAGTCAATGACCGTATGCGCCCCTTAGCCGATGGAGCGGGGAGCTACAGCGCGGTGAGTCAGGCGGTGCGTGAGTTCGTCAAGCGCCGCAATGGGGAAAACTACTATGTGCGCGGCACTTACACCGCGCACAACCTAGATTTTGCCACCGACGTCATGCATCTCTACAATTTAGGGTTGCGTGAGCTGTCGATTGAGCCTGTAGTAGGCGGGGCGGGAGAGTCCTACACACTTACGCAGGACCATCTCGCCGCTCTCTGTAGGGAGTACGAGCGATTGGCAGACTTTTACCTTGCCAAACAGGACGAGGGTGACCCCTTCAACTTTTTTCACTTTAACATGGCGACCTACGGCGGACCTTGCTTTGGCAAGCGCGTAAGCGGCTGTGGGGCGGGTTGCGATTACTTGGCCGTTACTCCTGCGGGAGACTTATACCCCTGCCACCAGTTCGTGGGCCAGCAGGAGTTTGCCATGGGTTCAGTCTATACGGGTGTTACAGCTACTAGTTTGGTTAGCGAATTTGGCAGGGCCAATCTCTATCGCAAACCAGAGTGTCTGCGCTGCTTCGCAAAATTCTTTTGCAGTGGTGGGTGTCACGCGCATGCTTATCATAGTAACGGCACTATTTTGCAGCCGGATGCGCTCCATTGCGAGTTGCAGAAGAAGCGCATCGAAATTGCACTTGGTATAAGCGCCTTTAGGAATGTTCAGTGACGCGTTCCACAGCGCGGTGTCCAAGCCCCACGGCCACGTCGTTTAAGTCCATTAAGCCAATGCCAATTAACACTGCTACTGCAAGGTTCTCGTTGCAGTAGGCGATGCCGATTTTGCCAGCGATGTTTAGCCCTACGGCTTTAAGCATGACCTGTGCGAGAGCCTCGCGCGTAGCACCAACGACCGCTCCCGAGTCGGCAAACGAGCCACAGATAATACCATCTGTTTTTGCAATTTCCAGCGCTGAAGCGACCCACTGCTGAATCGAAGGGATAAAATCCCCAGAAATAGAAAAAGCAGTGGCGGTGATGCCCGAACGTCGAAATCCCATTTTTGCGCTGGTTTCTTCGCTCTTGTTTTGCGTCAAACTAATAGCGAGCGCGGCGCGTGCGACGTCAATGCTCTTAATGGCAGAAATGGCGATTACCCCCTTTGTGCTTTTTGGTATAGCTTCTTTTGCCACAGCTAATAATAGAAGTTTGCCCAAAATGTTGCCTACATCTCCTGCGCCGTTTGGGGAAACCTAAGAGCGAAGGGAGTTGATAAGCGTGGCTAAAGGCAGTGCGCAAATTGGGCGGAAGGTAGTGCCCGAGGCTCATAAGGCGCTTGACAACATGAAGTATGAAATAGCATCCGAACTTGGGATTCCGGTTCACCAAGGGAGCGAGGATTACTGGGGACATGTTCCCTC
>QLUS01000049.1 GCA_018725535.1 Bacillota bacterium | reverse complement strand
TAGTGCAGGCACTGCCGGTGAAAAAAGTCTTAGAGCTATTACGCGATTGGCCCGTCTAGACAGGGGGAATAAATGAAAAAGCAGGTCAAGAAAAAGGGCAGCAAAGAAAAGCCTAGCTCGCAGAGCACGCCGGTTAAAGCGCAGGAAGGGGAGCTCCTCAAATGGACAGCTACGCCCTTCCGTGAAGAGCCCAAGAAAGGCGCTATCTTCGGGGTAAGCTGCCTTCTGTTTCTCGCGTTGCTATATATACTGTATCGGGAGATAATATGGGTAGTGCTGGCGGTTGGTGTCTTAACTGCCGCCTACAGCTCATACATTTTCCCCTCACACTATCGCCTCACCACGGCGGGAGTGGAAGTTAAGTCGCTATTTCACAAGACTTCGCGGGCGTGGTCGCAATATACAGGTATGCGCAAGCACGCTGACGGCGTTTTCCTTGTCTACGGCATAGGCAGGAAGAGCAAATTAGGCCATTTTTTGTATTTTAGCGACCAGAAGCCCGAGCAAGTGCTAGCCGTTATCGGCAAATTTATCACATAGGCCAACTAGGGCGAAAGCGAGGTTAAGACCATGGTTTTGGGTGTAGCCGATTTAACCCCGGAGCGCCGCGACGAATTACTCCTAAAGGTAGCCGAGAAAATCGAGCGGTTCGACATGATCACCCCTGCTATTTTCTTCCTGGAGATGAGCAAGCCCCTGTCTTTTGTGGGCAGTCAGGCTTTGCTTTCCTTTGCGCCGATGGCGGGCTTGATCATGAACGAGAAGCTGCTCGAGGAGTTTAGCCAGGTGATGGCCGACCGCGAAAACGTCGAACGGTTGATGGTCCTGTTGGAAGAGCGGGAGGCGCAAAAGCGAAAAAAGTCCTAACATTGACAATTTGCACGCTTATTTCGGTAGGCGTGATTTTTTCTGGCTGTGTGATATGTACTTAATTGGTGTGAGTGTTCCACCGCAATTTCCAATTACGAAGGGAGACTAGGGATTCATGGAGCAGAACCGGAAACTACGGTCGATTCTCGCTACAGACTGTGGCAGTACTACCACCAAGGCCATTCTCATTGAACTGGTGGACGGCGTGTACCGACTAGTCTGTCGTGGCGAGGCCCCGACCACTGTTGAGGCTCCTTTTGAAGACGTTACCATGGGAGCGCGTAACGCCATCCACGAAATCGAGGAGCTAATGGGGCGCACATTCCAAGACGAGTCCGGCATCATCACGCCGCAGCGGGACAGCAAGGTGGGAGTAGATTTATACCTCTCCACAAGCAGCGCGGGCGGTGGGCTACAGATGATGGTGGCCGGAGTAGTTAAGCAAATGACCGCCGAAAGCGCCCAGCGTGCGGCTCTCGGTGCAGGCGCTATCGTTATGGATGTGATCGCTATTAACGACGGGCGTCTTCCCTATCAAAAGATACAGCGCATTCGCCAGCTACGCCCCGACATGATTCTTATGTCCGGCGGCATTGACGGTGGGACTGTTACCCATGTAGTGGAACTCGCCGAGCTTATCGCGGCGGCCGAACCCCGCCCCCGCCTCGGCATCGGCTTTAACCTCCCCATTATTTACGCCGGGAACAAGGAAGCCCGCAAGCACATTCAGGCTACGCTTGGGGGGAAGACTGACCTGCGCATGGTAGACAACCTGCGCCCCGTGCTGGAAAGGGAGGTGCTAGGTCCTGCGCGTGAGGAGATCCACAATCTGTTTATGGAGCATGTTATGGCTCAGGCCCCTGGCTATAACAAGCTGATGAGTTGGACGGACGTCCCCATTATGCCAACTCCCGGGGCTGTGGGCAAGATGATCGAGACCGTGGCCAGCCAGAAGAAGATGACTGTAGTCGGCGTAGATATTGGCGGCGCTACTACTGACGTGTTCTCGGTTTTCGCCGATACTTTTAATCGCACGGTTTCCGCTAACCTCGGTATGAGTTACAGCATCTGCAACGTTATGTTGGAGTCAGGGGTTGAGAACATCATGCGCTGGGTGCCCTTTGACATTGAGGTAGCGGATTTGCGCAACCGCATCCGCAACAAGATGATCCGCCCCACCACCATTCCCCAGACCATGCAGGAACTAATTATTGAGCAAGCGATTGCGCGCGAAGCTTTGCGTTGGGCATTTGAGCATCACAAATCCTTGGCCGTGGGCTTGCGCGGCATTCAGACGCAGCGAGACATTGCCGAAGCGTTTGAGCAGACGGCGACTGGTGCTTCCTTGGTTGACTTAATGAAGCTGGGCATGATTGTTGGTTCGGGCGGTGTGTTGTCGCATGCTCCCCGCCGCGTGCAGAGTGCCCTGATGATGCTTGACAGCTTCGTGCCCGAGGGCTTCACTCAGTTAGCTGTCGACTCCATCTTTATGATGCCGCAGTTAGGGGTGCTATCTAGCGTGAACCCGGAGGCGGCGCAGCAAGTTTTTGACCGCGACTGCCTAATTCGCCTAGGCACTGCCATTGCCCCCGTGGGAACAGCCAAAGAGGGTGACGACTGCGTCTCCGTCAAGATTACCACCTCGCAAGGCAAAGTCATTGAGCGCAAAGCCACCTACGGCTCCATGCACTTAATTCCCTTGGCAGAGGATGAGACGGCTGATGCAGTAGCTAAACCTGCGCGTGGCTTTGACCTCGGTCGGGGCAAGGGGCATGAAGTGCATGCTAAGGTGCACGGTGGCGTGGTCGGCGTGATCATCGACGCGCGAGGCCGCGGGCCGCTCGGACTGCCTAGCGACAAGTCAAAGCGCATTCGCAAGTTAGTGGAGTGGTACAAAGCACTTGACGCATATCCTATGGACATTCTCGGGAAGTATCTCGGTTAAAGGAGGAAATGGCTAATGGCTAATGCATACACCCCCGGGTTGCTGGTCACAGAGTCCGTCATCGTGCGCAAGCGCCGCCGCCTTCCCATACCGGGAGAGGTAATGGTCAAAGTAGGCGACGTGGTTAGGCCGCACGACGTAGTGGCACGCACGCAGATTCCTGGCGACCCCGAAACAGTCAACATTGCCAACCAGCTAGGCCTTGAAGGTGAAGAAGTGCTGGAGGTCATGAAGAAGAAGAAGGGCGACCCCGTGAAAAAGGGCGAAGTCATTGCGGAGAAGGTTTCTTTCTTTGGTTTGTTTAAGACGCCCGTGCATTCTCCTATTGATGGTACGGTAGACAACGTCTCCGGTGTCACCGGTGTGATCACGCTGCGTCGCCCCGCCGTGCCGGTGTCTATCCTCGCATACATCCACGGCACCGTGAGCGAAATCCTCCCGCGCGAAGGTGTAGTGATTGAAACGCCTGCCGCGCTAATTCAAGGAATCTTTGGGGTGGGTGGCGAGACGCAGGGCGTTCTGGAAGTAGTAGCTAAGACTAATGCCGAAATCTTGAACAGTGACAAGATTAAGCCTGAGCACAAAGGCAAGATAGTTGTGGGAGGCTCCCTTGTCACTGCCGATGCCTTAAAAAAAGCGGCCCAAGTTGGCGCGGCGGGCTTAGTAGCAGGCGGGATTATCGACAAGGATCTCATCGAGTACCTAGGTCACGACATTGGCGTGGCGATCACCGGCGCGGAGGACATTCCCATTACGGTCGTTCTGACAGAAGGTTTTGGCCAGATTAACATGGCTGACAAGACTTTTGCCTTGCTTACTTCCCTGAATGGGCAAGTAGCTTCAATTAACGGGGCGACACAGATTCGTGCCGGGGTTATGCGGCCGGAGATTGTTGTTACCAGCGAAGACATGCGGCAATCCGCCGAGCGAGATATGACCAGCGGTATGGAAGCTGGCACCCCCATTCGCATCATTCGCGAGCCGTACTTTGGCAAGTTAGCCACAGTGCATTCCCTGCCCCCAGAGCTACATGTTATCGAGACCGGCGCGAAAGTGCGCATCCTCACCGCCAAGTTAGCTAGCGGCGAAATCGTCACCATCCCCCGCGCTAACGTGGAGTTGATAGAGGGGTAAGCGTGAGTCGCTTTCCGCTTTCCGCTTTCCGCTTTCCGCTGTACGCCATGCGCCGCATGCCCCCCACGCCTCCTGCGCACACTACGGGAAAGTGTGTGGGGGATTGGTTGTGTTTGAGTTTGTACCAGTAGCTGAGCCAAAAGCTGCCGAGCAGGCAGCCTTAATGGACGCGTTAGTGCAAAAGATCCACAACCTGGGACTAGAGGTTCCGGCTATATTCTTTGGGGAGGCCCTAAAACCGGTTTCTTTTGCGGCCGGGCAGTTTATGCATGCCTTTGGTTTTCTGCCTGCTGCAACGCTTTCGCTGTCTGAGGACAAGTTGCACCAACTCGCCTTTATTCTGTCTGACCGCGCGCGGCTTGAGGAACTGCTAGTGCGCTTAGAGAGCCCCCGGCCGCCGGCTACCGGCCGCTAGGGGCTTTCGGTATGGCTCCCCCGCTCCACTATGCGCCATGTGCCATGTGCTATGTGCTATGCGCCATGTTGGCCTTCCTTAGGTTCTGCCACGGCGGCTGGCAGCAGGCGAGGGTGTAAGTAAAGTTGTTCACTGCCGACTTAGTCTGTATAATTTATACGACTGGAAGGTAGTGAGGATGTGCAAGTAAGGGACATGGGTGAGTTTGGCTTAATAGCGCGACTGATGGGGGAAGCGAAAGCTCGCGACGGCGTGGTAGTAGCCATTGGCGACGACGCCGCCGTTGTCGAAGTAACCCTAGGCTATCGCGTAGTCTTTACCTGTGACTGCATGGTCGAAGACGTGCATTTCTTGCGTAAAGCGCCCGGTTACGACATAGGATACAAGCTCATGGCGAGTAACATCAGCGACATCGCGGCTATGGGCGGGCGTCCGCGTTATGGGGTAGTTACTTTGATTACTCCTGCGGACGAGGAAGTCGCGTGGCTCGAGGATATCTACACCGGCATTAAGGCCTGCGCTGCGCAATACGGCTGCCAAGTAGTCGGTGGGGACACTAGCCGGGGCCCGAAGGTTGTTCTTAGCGTCGCTCTGCTAGGCGAAGTGCTGCCAGGGCGCGAAATGCTAAGGAGCGGCGCGCAGCCGGGGGACTTAGTTTGTATCAGCGGGCCACTTGGGGCGAGCCACGCCGGGCTACAAGTTGAGCTTGGGAGGATTGACGCAAGTGCAGCCTGCGCGAGTGAGGCTAGGCTTAGGCATTTCCGGCCCGTCGTGCCGGTAGACCTAGCGCTCGCCTTAGGCGAACTCGGCTGTCGCTGTGCGAATGATATCAGTGACGGATTGGCTAGCGAAGCGCAAGAAATCGCGGTAGCTAGCCGTGTTGGGGTGGAGCTTGACAGCGCTTTGCTGCCTATCGCGCCTGAGGCGCAAACTATAGCACTTGCTTTAGGCGAGAAGCCGGAGGACTACGCGCTGTACGGCGGCGAGGAGTACGCGCTGCTCTTTTGCTTGCCACCATCACTAGCAGCTGAGGTGTGCGTGCGCTACCCGGCAGTGCGGTTTATTGGGCGAGTGACGGAAGGCGATGGCGTTCTTCTGTTGCACCAAGGGGAGAGGGAGCGGCTGCGCGCGGCCTACACGCACTTTGACTAGCAACGCTTTTCTAGGAGAAATTGTTTCGCGCTCGGCCGAGGAACTTAAGAATTGCGGAGTGGAACTTGGCAAGTTGGTGACAGGGGGAACGGTCATCGTTCTCTCTGGGCCGCTTGGGGCAGGGAAGACAACTTTCGTGCAAGGCATAGCGCGGGGGATGGGGATAAAGACCCCTGTGACTTCGCCTACCTTTGCGCTTATTCAGGTGCATGAAGCTTGTCCGCTCACCCTCGTACACTGCGATTTCTACCGCCTGCAGAGCGGCGAGGAGCTAGAGCAATTAGGTCTTTGGGAGTACTTTACCCCAGCGCATATAGTAGCGATTGAAGGGGGGCAGGAGTTTTTGGCGAGGTTACCCGAGGACTGCGTGCAGATTGAGATCATTCCGCGCGAAGGGGAGCGAGTATTGCAAGTGAGCGGCGCAACTACCGATGCACTAGCAAAGTGGGTGAGAATTTGCCAATCTTAAGCATCACTACTGCCACTCCTGTGGCAAGTTTGGCCGTAGTGCAAGAGACGCTAGTGCTATCTGAGATTAGCTTTGGCGGAGGGCGCAGTCACGCGTCGCTCTTGCTTCCCGCAGTGGACTTTGTCTTGCATCAGGCGCTAGTCGAGCGGGAGGTCCTTACCGCGATTGTGGTATGTAATGGTCCGGGCTCTTTTACGGGCTTGCGCATCGGGCTTAGTTTCGCTAAGGGCTTAGCCGAAAGTCTGGGTGTATCTTTAATACTAGCCTCCTCGCTGTTTGGCCTAGCTGTACAGTGTGAGCTCTACGCGGGCTACATCGTACCGCTGCTTGACGCGCGGCGCGACGAATACTACGCTGCGGTATTTAAGAGCGACAGAGGTAGCCTAACTCGCCTTACGGACGATCTCGCAGTGAAGAAAAGTGAGCTCAGACAATGGTTGCAGAGGCTAGGAGTAGAGGAATGCCTTGTCACCGGCGATGCGGCGGACGATGCTAGCCGACGCGGGCCCTACCTAGTTGCGCCTATGTCCGTGCGGGCTCCGCGCGCGGGAGTGTTTGGGCTTCTAGCTCGCACTCTCCCGACTATAGACCCGCGGTATGCCCGGCCTAACTATATTCGCTCTGCCTCGGCAGAGCCCAAGCAGGGACGTGTTTAAATGGCGATTGTCTACTCCCTGATGACCGTCGAAGATATTGACGCCGTGCTGCACATAGAACAGGTGTCTTTCACGACGCCGTGGTCGCGCGGTGCGTTCCTGAGAGAACTTACGTCTAACCCGTTAGCCCTGTATTTTGTGGGACGGCTAGACGAGAGAATTGTAAGCTATGGGGGCTGCTGGCTTATCCACGGCGAGGCACACATTACTAATGTCGCGGTTGACCCAGACTTTCGCGGCATGGGGTTTGGCGAGGGACTGTGTCTTTGGCTGATGCGCGAGGCTAGTCTGCGTGGCATGACCCGTGCTACGCTTGAGGTACGAGTATCGAACATGGCGGCGCGGAAGCTTTACCAGAAGCTTGGGTTTCTGCTGGCCGGTGTGCGCCCCAAGTACTACACCGATACTCAGGAAGATGCCTTAATTTTGTGGAAGGACAAGCTAGACTCGCTAGCGGAAGACAGATGAGCGAGATAATTCTAAGCATAGAAACTAGCTGTGACGAAACGTCGGTAGCGGTTGTGGTAGACGGCCGGGAGGTGTTGTCTAACATCATCGCCTCGCAAGTCGATGTGCATCAAGTTTTCGGCGGGGTTGTACCTGAGATTGCTTCGCGCGAACACCTCGGTCACATTAGCTTTGTCGTAGACCAAGCGCTCACGGCGGCCCGTCTGTCGCTTAGTGACATTACTGCCGTGGCGGTGACCCACGGCCCCGGTCTTGTAGGTTCCCTGCTGGTAGGATTGTGTTATGCCAAGGGTGTAGCCTACGGACGCAGGCTGCCGCTCTTTGGCGTGCATCATTTAGAGGGGCACTTGTACGCAAACTTCCTGCTGCCCACTCCCCCCACGTTTCCGCTAGTGTGTCTAGTCGTTTCGGGCGGGCATACCGACATCATCTACATGGAGCGACACGGGCACTTTCGGCTCCTTGGACGCACGCGCGATGACGCCGCAGGTGAGGCCTTTGACAAGATTGCGCGCGTGCTTAATCTGCCCTATCCCGGGGGACCGCATCTAGAGCGCTTAGCAGCTACCGGGGCACCGACAATTCCTTTCCCGCGTGCGCGGCTAGAGATGGGTAGTCTGGATTTTTCGTTTTCCGGTCTTAAATCCGCCGTGCTCAACCACATCCATAATAGTCAGCAACGGGGGGAGGAACTTTCCCCGGCTGTCGTAGCGGCCAGTTTTCAGGCGGCAGTAATCGAGGTGCTAGTGGAAAAATTAATTGAGGCGGCGCTTACTACAGGCGTGCGTAACCTGTGCCTAGCGGGAGGTGTTTCCGCGAATAGGGCACTTCGCTCCGCTATGGCCGAAGGTGCGGGGGAAAACAATTTGCGGTTGTTTCTGCCTGACTTAGGGCTATGTACAGACAATGCGGCCATGATTGGCGCCGCAGCGTACTACCGCTTGCGCTCCGGCGCTACAGCCGACTTTCATCTTAATGCCCACGCCGTGCTGCCGTTAACAAGTTGGGCTGTGGATAATGGGGATAACTCCTCATAAACCCACGCCAGCAGGCCTTTTTCTGTGGGTAAGCTTGTGGATAGTGTGGAAAAGGAGGTTTCTGCCATGCTGCCGGATAAGCTTGCCCTGCGGCAGGCGATGCTTGTGCGTCGAAGTTCCCTTCCTGCCCCAGAGCGGGCGGAGAAAAATGCGCTGCTCGTGCGAAGGTTGCTTGACACTGCGTGGCTAAGGGCGGCTAAGGTGTTAATGGCCTACTTGCCTACGCGGGGAGAGGTTGACCTGACAGAGCTTTATGATGTGCTGGGGAGGAGAGGGGTTACGCTTGTCTTTCCTAGGGTTACCTCTCGCCGCTTTAGGCGCATGGAGCTTATGGCCGTGGCCGCACCATGGCGACAACATGTGGCGGAAGGCTCGCTAGGCATTCTTGAACCGGTAGAAGGGGCTAAGCTCTGCAACAAGGAAATTATCAATGTAGCCCTTATTCCCGGCGTAGCCTTTGACCGAGCGTTCTATCGTCTAGGCTTTGGCGGGGGGTATTACGATCGCTTTCTGCCAGAGTTGCCTTCCTCTACATTGCTGTGTGGTATAGCTTATTCCTTTCAAGTGGTTCCCTGTCTCCCGACAGACCCGCATGATGTGCCCCTGCATGCCCTTTGCACGGAGGAGGAGTGTCTTTTAGCACGTCCTGCTGTGTATTAGCCAGTAAAACAGAGCTATTATCATCAGAAGCCCGATAATTGCCCTACAACCCCTGTACAGGCGCTAAGGGGCAGTTGCAGTGCTTTCCTGCTCCATGTATATTGTTGTTAGCACTCGGGCAGACTGAGTGCTAACAATGAGTAAATACACACAAGGGAGGTCTATGCATGAAGCTACAACCATTAGCAGACAGAGTGGTAGTCAAAGCCCTCAACCGTGAGGAGAAGACCAAGAGCGGCATTGTGCTGCCCGACACCGCCAAGGAAAAGCCACAGGAGGGCGAAGTCCTAGCTATAGGCACTGGCAAGGTCGGTGACGACGGCAAGCGCATTCCCCTAGAAGTAAAAGTGGGAGATCGCGTGGTCTACTCCAAGTACGGCGGCACCGAAATTAAGATTGACGGCGTCGAGTACCTCATTCTCAAAGAGTCAGATGTCCTCGCCATCGTCAACAAGTAGGTAAGGGGGAATACATAATGGCAAAGAAAATTATCTTTGGTGAAGACGCTCGCCGCTCTTTGCAGCGTGGCGTAGATGCCCTAGCCGACGCCGTTAAGATAACGCTCGGCCCTAAGGGTCGTAATGTCGTCCTAGACAAGAAGTTCGGCGCGCCGCTCATCACCAGTGACGGCGTAACCATCGCCCGCGAAATCGAGCTCGAAGACGCCTTCGAAAATATGGGCGCACAACTCGTTAAAGAAGTGGCCACTAAGACCCAAGACGTAGCCGGCGACGGCACCACGACTGCTACCTTGTTGGCGCAGGCAATTGTGCGCGAGGGACTAAAGAACGTCACTGCCGGGGCTAACCCCATGATTATTAAGCGCGGCATCGAAAAGGCTGTCGAGGCCGTAGTTGCAGAGATTAAGAACATGGCTGTCCCCGTGAAGGACAAAGCCGCCATTGCTCAAGTTGCTTCGATTGCCGCTTCCGACGAAGAAATCGGCGCGATTATCGCCGATGCCATGGAGAAGGTCGGCAAAGATGGCGTCATCACCGTAGAAGAGTCCAAGACCTTCGTCACCGAGCTCGAAGTTGTCGAGGGTATGGAGTTCGACCGCGGCTATGTTTCGCCTTACATGGTAACTGACGCCGAAAAAATGGAAGCTGTGCTAGAAGAGCCGTTTATCCTCGTCACCGACCGCAAGATCAGCGCCATCCATGACATTCTCCCTGTGCTCGAAAAGCTCGTACAGCGCGGCAAACCTCTCTTAATTATTGCCGAAGACGTCGACGGCGAAGCGCTTGCCACACTCGTCGTCAACAAGCTGCGCGGCACCTTCACCTGCGTCGCGGTAAAGGCCCCCGGGTTTGGCGATCGCCGCAAAGCTATGCTGCAGGACATCGCTATCCTCACCAAGGCCCAAGTTATTTCCGAGGAGCTTGGACTTGAACTCAAGAGCACCGACATCTCCATGCTCGGTCGCGCCCGTCAAGTGCGCATCGGCAAAGAAGAAACGGTTATTATCGAAGGACACGGTTCCAGCGAAGAGATCCAAAAGCGCATCGGGCAACTCAAAGTTCAGATCGGGGAAACCACCTCTGATTTTGACCGCGAAAAGCTGCAAGAACGCCTCGCCAAACTCGCTGGTGGCGTAGCCGTCGTCAAGGTGGGTGCTGCTACTGAAGTTGAAATGAAAAATAAGAAGCTGCGCATTGAAGACGCTTTGTCTGCAACCCGCGCTGCCGTAGAAGAAGGTATTGTTCCCGGCGGCGGGATAGCTCTCCTGCTCTCGATTCCTGTACTCGATAGCATCGTAGTCGAAGGCGATATGAAGACTGGTGTCGACATCGTGCGCCGTACGCTCGAGTATCCTGTAAAGCAAATCGCCGACAACGCTGGTCTTGAAGGCGCAGTTATCGTCGGTAAGGCTAAAGAGCAGCCTAAGGGCCATGGTTTTGACGCCCTACGCAACCGCTGGGTAGACATGATCGAAGCCGGTATCGTCGACCCGGCCAAGGTTGCCCGTAGCGCACTGCAAAATGCCGCTTCCGTTGCAGCTATGATTCTCACCACCGAGACGCTGGTCGCCGACAAGCCCGAGCCCAAGACCAACCCAATGGCCGGAGGCGGCACGGGTGGCATGGGCGGCATGGATATGTAGTCTCTCC
>QLUS01000048.1 GCA_018725535.1 Bacillota bacterium | reverse complement strand
CAAGCGCGCTATGTCATTAACAATAACCCAAGCCTCAAATTGTTAGTTCTCCCTCGGTCCGTGGGAATCTGGGCTAGATAAATCAGGGCTTTACAAAAGCCTGCCTATCCTTGCAGATGCCACAGTCATTCAGGATACGCCCGATTCATTGGGAGTTCTTGTGCCGGTAGATGTTTCGGCTGCCACGGAATACGTCAAGCTTTCTTTTTTCGGGATCATTGACAATGGCCGGGTCGGCGAACCGGAGGTGACGGTAGACGGGGTCATGCTAGTGGCTGCGCTGGTCGACATGATGGCGCACAAGCTGAAAGTTATTCTGCAGCGGATTGAGGCCAAGGATTATCGTGACATTGCGGCCATGCTCGAATATGGGATCCGGCTTGACGAAGGCATGGCCGGTGCGTGTGCACTCTTTGGTAAAACATTTCAGCCGAGCGAGAGCCTCAAGGCTCTGGTTTATTTTGAAGGGGGTGACCTTGACACCCTTTCGAGCGATGAACGAATGGTTCTCGTGTCCGCCGTAAAAACAATCAAAAAAATACCAACTTGTATAATTCGTTCAAAATTCCTGGTGGATTAGTAAAAATCAGCGCCCACAGGGTGAGGCATTCGTTATTGTTTCGACGCACCGGCGTGGGAATAAGAAGTATAAGCAGCCGGCCCTCTTATAGAGGACTTTCTTCAGGAGGCGGCTCCCGAAAATGATCCCACCCCCGGCGCCGTCATCGCTGTTCAGACTGAATTTCAACAGTTGCTAAAAAATAGTTCTGCTATTTTAGATAGATGGGTGCATTAAAAAAGTTCTTGGCACCACAGATCGCTCTTTGACAACATGCTTTACGTCATGCCACCTCCCGGATCACCGGCGGGATGGCCACCCCGACCGACTGGAAGACCTTGCCGCAGGTTCCGAGACATTCACTCCGGAGCACCAGGGTTTTACCGTTGTCATCAATGGTAATCTCCCGAAGGGCCTTTAGGTCCCGGTTGATGTCGGCCCACTCGAAACAATGGCCGGCCTTTTCCAATCTCCGGTCCAGTTCCTTCCGGAGGACCAGCGATAGAAAACTGCAGGGCGGGTTGATTCCGGGACACAGAAGGTCATTCCCACCCGGAAAAGAAAAACGCCGACCGTTGGGGAGAAAACCAAACGAGGACCGGTTCCGATCACATGGACGCCCCGCTGTTTCTACGGCGCCACCTACCTCTTTGACTGCATCTATGAGAAGATCAAGGTGGTCCTGGACCGGGGCTTCTTCAGTGCGGCCAACATCAACGACATGTACAGGCATCATATGAAGTTCCTTATTGCCGCCAAGCTATCCCTTAAACTCGTGCAGACACATTTGGAAACCGTTCAGGATAAGATGCGCATCTGGACCCATTACAATCAGGCCTACCAACTCTATACCTACTCCCTGCCGATAACCTGGAACTATGTCCAGGATCGCCCCTACAGAGGTGATACCAAACTGGGGGTTACCCCGCCCGCCTCGTTACAATAACACGGGAATTTAGGATCTCAGCCACGCCCCGTTTTCGGCTGAATTGGCCGAGTACCCAGTCTTTCGTCAGGCAGGGATGGGGCGCTTTTTTTCCCGCTGTGGCCCAATAGCTGGACCATTCCCAGTCTGCCGGGTGTTCGACCATCTTGGCGCGAACAGGATTGAGAACCACATAGCGACAGACTTCAAGCAGATGCAAATCCTTCTGGATAAGGATGGCCTTGTACCTGCCCTGAAAAAGATGTCCGGTCTTGTTGTAGCGTTTATTGCGTGCCTGAGTGAGGCCCCCCGCGTCACAATACTTGTCGCCTCCATAGAAACATGAACCCGGAGGCGGCGAAGAAGGACAGAAGTGGCACGATACGGACAAACATTCAAGGACCGAGCGGTAGCGCGCTTGTTGCCGCCCGAGAGCGCGGCAGTGGAGTTGGTAGCCCAACAGGTGGGCATTGGCTCCGGCACGCTGCAGCGCTGGCGTGAAGCGCCTGGTGTCGCCAGCAAGGCATCTACCCTGGCGAGTTGGACAAATGGTGCGCCAGCGCCACGGCAGCGTTGGCTGACCCGCAGGATGCCCGGGCCAGCCCACAGGCCACCCGCCAGGACCGCAAACGCATCAAGGAGCTTGAACGCGAACTGCTGCGCAAAGACCGTGCACTGGCCGAGGCTGCGGCGCTGCTGGTGCTATCAAAAAAAGTCGCGGCGATCTTCCACCGGGGAGAGGACGAATGATCGTCCTCGAAGATCGCCGTAGTTTGGCCCAAGACATCGACACCGCCCACCAAAACGGCGCACGCCTACACCAGGCTTGCGCCGTGGCAGGCATCGATGTGCGCACCCTACAGCGCTGGAAAGCCCGCAAAGGCCTCGCAAAAGGCGATGGCAGGCCGCAGGCGGCGCGACCCACACCCAGCCATGCCTTGAGTGCGGATGAGCGCGCACAGCTGCTCAGCGTGGCCAACGAGCCGCGCTTTGCCTCGGTGCCACCGGCGCGCATCGTGCCCATGTTGGCCGACGAGGGGGTGTACCTCGCAAGCGAATCGAGCTTTGCCCGGGTGCTGCGCGCAGAAGGCCAAAACGCACACCGAGGACGCGCCAAAGCGCCCAAGGCGGTGCGACCGCCCACCACCCACATCGCCAGCGCAGCGCGTCAGGTGTGGTGCTGGGATATGACCTATTTGCCAGCCACGGTGGTGGGGCGTTGGTTTCACCTGTACCTGATTCTCGATCTGTACAGCCGCAAGATCGTGGGCTGGGAGGTGCACGACAGCGACCATTCTGACCACGCGGCTCACCTGGTGCGCCGCACGGCCCTGGCCGAGGGCATTGCGGCACTCACTGTCAAACCGGTATTGCATGGTGATAACGGCTCTACGTTGAAGGCGACAACCGTGCTCTCAATGCTCCACTGGTTGGGTGTGAAGCCTTCGTATTCACGGCCTCGTGTGAGTGATGACAACGCCTATGCCGAATCGCTGTTTCGCACCGCCAAGTACCGCCCGGAGTTTCCCGTCAAGGGCTTCGCCGACCTTGAGGCCGCGCGTGCCTGGGCCGCCGACTTCGTGCATTGGTACAACGTCGAGCACCGCCACAGCGGCATCCAGTACGTCAGTCCATCGCAGCGCCATGAGGGCGAAGATCAGGCGATCCTGGCGGCTCGCCATGCGCTGTACTTGCAAGCGCGAGAGAAGAACCCAGCGCGCTGGTCAGGCGACACACGCAACTGGTCGCCCATCGGGGCGGTCACTCTGAACCCTGAACGTGACTGCGTCATCAAGGCGCATTCGGGTTGCAACGATATTCATCGGTTGGCCGCATGAATGAGGCGACAAGTAGCTTGACACGCGCCGGAGGTTATATGATACACAGCGCCCGGATATTCGATGCGAAGGGGTCGTGCCACGAGGTGAATCTATCAAAGGTTTAGCTAAAAGTAAAACAGTATAGACCTCCCTTGAAAATAACACAATTTTCATGCGACGTGGTGCGCCGCGACGCATGGGCGATTCCTTTGCATACAAGTTCAAATCGCGCTTGACAGCGGCGTAGAATGTGGTGTAATAGATTTAACTGGTCAGACCACTTACCAGCTAGCACAAGGAGAATCCCTATGAACGAATGGACTGCGCCGCAGCGTCCTGCCGCTTACGCCGAACATGCCATGGTGGCAGCTATTTTGGACGACGCGTATCCGCCCGGTTCTACACTGCCCGCAGAGCGCGAGTTGGCCGCCCGGTTGGGCATCACCCGCCCCACGCTGAGAGAAGCCCTGCAACGTCTGGAGCGCGACGGATGGCTTACAATACAACAAGGCAAACCCACCATCATCAACAACTTCTGGCAAGAGGGCGGGCTGAATATACTTGGCACTCTGGCCTGCCACACCCAAAAACTGCCCCCGAATTTTATTGAACACTTGCTGGAAACGCGGCTGGCACTTGCTCCGGCCTACACACGCGCCGCCGTGGAACACGCGCCGCAAGACGTGGCAAGCCACCTGGAAACTTTCGCCCTGCTGGAAGACACGCCAACAGCCTTTGCCTGTTTTGACTGGAAACTGCACCGCACGCTGGCGCTGGCCTCCGGCAATCCGGTATATACGCTCATTCTCAACGGCTTTACAAAACTTTACATACAGGCCGCGCAATCGTATTTTTCCAATCCCAAAGCCAGGGCCGCCTCCCGGGCTTTTTATGCCGCCTTGCTGGCTGACGTTCGCCGCAAAAATGCATGCAAGGCGGAAAAACTTTCCAAAACTGTTATGCGAGAAAGCATAGATTTGTGGAAGCAAACCGCCGCTCAACAGGCGGCCAGGAATGAGGTAAACCATGAGACGCTGGAACGGTTGGGGAGATGATACCATCACGTACCCGCTGCCCGCGTCGGCAGCGCGGTTTTTGGAACAATTGATCGGCCCCGGCACGCCGCCGCAAGATGTCAGACTGGAAGAAGCCGCAGCCGCCGTGCCGCCATCCCGGCTGCCCGTTCATCCGTTGGTTTTGGATAGCCCGATAGAGCGAATTTTCCACGCACGAGGGCAAAGCCTGCCGGATTGGATTACCCTGCGCTGCGGCGATATTCACCCCCTGCCCGATGGCGTAGCCTATCCTTCCACAGAATCCGAGGTGCGAGAGTTGATTGGCTACGCGGCGGCAGTAGGCGCAGGGCTCATTCCCTATGGCGGTGGAACCAGCGTCGTGGGGCACATCAACCCGCTGCCCGGCGATGCGCCGGTGCTGACCGTTGATATGAGCCGTCTAAGCGGCCTGAAACGCTTTGACGACATCAGCCACCTGGCAACCTTTGGCGCGGGCATCACCGGCCCCGACCTGGAAGCGCAGCTTCGGGCGCGAGGCTTTACCCTGGGGCACTTCCCCCAATCCTTCGAGCTTTCCACCTTGGGCGGCTGGATTGCCACCCGTTCCAGCGGGCAGCAATCATTGGGTTACGGGCGCATCGAAAAACTGTTTGCGGGCGGAAAGCTGGAATCGCCCGCCGGCAGCCTGGAACTGCCGGCGTTCCCCGCCTCTGCCGCCGGGCCGGATTTGAGAGAAGTTGTTCTTGGCTCTGAAGGACGACTGGGTATTCTGACCGAAGCCACCGTGCGCGTAACGCCTCTACCGGAAAGCGAAAATTTCCATGCCGTGTTTTTCCCCGGCTTTGAACAAGGGTTGAGCGCGGCGCGCCAGATTGTGCAAGCCCGTCTGCCGCTTTCGATGCTGCGCCTGAGCACCCCCACTGAAACAGAAACCACGCTGGCATTGGCCGGCCACGAATACCTGATAGGCTTACTGGAGCGCCTGCTTGCGCTTCGAGGCGTAAAAGACAACAAATGCATGTTGTTGCTTGGTTTTGCCGGCCGGGACGCAGTCATCAAAACATCCCGCAAGGAAGCGCTGAACATCGCCGATAACTGCGGGGGGATACGCGCAGGCAGAACATTGGGCAGCCGGTGGCATAAAAACCGTTTTCGCACGCCTTATCTTCGCAATACTTTGTGGGAAATGGGCTACGCCATTGACACGCTGGAAACAGCAACCGGCTGGGACAACATCCCCGCCATGATAGAGGCCATTGAATCTGCCCTGCGCTCGGCCCTGGAAAACGAGCAGGTGCATGTGTTCACGCATTTATCGCATCTTTATCCGTATGGCTCCAGCCTGTATACTACTTATCTGTTCCGCTTGGCCTCCAACCCGGACAGGCGCAAGGTCGCCAGTGAAACACTCCGTCGCTGGCAAACGCTCAAAATGGCCGCAAGCCAGGCCATTGTTGCGCAGGGCGGAACCATCAGCCATCAACACGGCATTGGCACAGACCATTTGCCCTACCTTCCCGCAGAAAAAGGCAAACTGGGCATGGCCGCATTGGCCGGCCTGTGCAAGCAGTTCGACCCGATAGGGATAATGAATCCGGGTAAACTTGTATAACTTGCACAAATTGGAACTTGACCTATGTGGGAAACAAGCTGGCGCGATAAAATCTGGTCCAAATTGGAACAACCATGGGATATCCTCATCATTGGCGGCGGCATTACCGGCGCGGGGATTCTAAGAGAGGCCGCCCGGCTTGGCCTGCGCGTTTTGCTGGTGGAGCGGCGCGATTTTGGCTGGGGCACGTCCAGCCGATCTTCCAAGCTGGTTCACGGCGGGCTGCGCTACCTTAAAGAAGGCAAGATAGGTCTCACCCGCGCTTCGGTGAGAGAAAGAGACCGTTTGCTCGAAGAAGGCGCCGGGCTGATAGACCCCATGGGGTTTTTGCTGCCAACCTACAAAGGCGACCGCCCCGGCCGCTGGACATACCAAACCGGATTGGCTATTTACGACCTGCTGGCATTGCAATGGACCCATCAATATTACAGCCCGCAAGATTTTGAAATGCTGGCGCCCCATCTTGCCCAAAAAGGGCTAAAGGGAGGGCTGTGCTATGGTGATGCTCAAACGGACGACGCTCGCCTGGTACTGCGCCTCATCCAGGAGGCCGCCACCGAGGGCGGAGTAGCAATCAACTATGTGGCCGCCCAGGAATTATTGTTCGATGAAACTGGCCAGAAGGCAACCGGCGCGCGCCTGCAAGATATGGAGCAAAATCGCAACGCCAACGCCTATGCCCGCGTGGTGATTAACGCCACTGGCGCATGGGCAGACGCACTGCGCAGGCAAATGAATGCGTCTTCTCGCCTTCGCCCATTGCGCGGCAGCCATCTGATTTTTCCCGCATGGCGGCTGCCGGTAGCACAGGCCATTAGCTTTTTACACCCCATTGACCGCCGCCCGGTATTCATTTTTCCCTGGGAAGGCATTACGCTGGTAGGCACAACCGATTTGGACCATGACCAACCGCTGGATAATGAACCCCGCATCAGCGCCCGGGAAGTGGCTTACCTGATGGCCGCCGTCGAGGCCGGGTTCCCATCACTGCGCCTGACGTTGGATGATGTTTTGGCAACATTTTCCGGCGTGCGGCCCGTCATCAACACCGGCCAGATCGATCCTTCCAAAGAATCGCGCGACCATGTGATATGGGAAGAGCGCGGGCTGCTTACCGTGACCGGCGGCAAGTTAACCACATTCCGGTTGATTGCGCTGGATGCGCTCAAGGCAACGCGCCGTTACGTGCCCAACATGCCTCCAGCAGCCAGCGCCGCCCCCGTGCTTAACCCGGCAATAATGCCGGAAATCAATCACCCGGACAAAACACTGCGCCGCCGCCTGATGGGCCATTACGGCAAGGATGCCTCTGCATTGATTGCGGCGGCCTTTCCCGGCGAATTGGAACCGATCCCCGGCACCAAAACGCTGTGGGCAGAGCTGCGCTGGGCCGCCCGCGCCGAGGGTGTGGTTCACCTCGACGATTTGCTTTTGCGTCGAGTGAGGCTGGGGCTGTTGCTGCCGGAAGGCGGAAAGGCGTTTTTGCCTGCCATTCGCGCCATTTGCCAGCCCGAATTGGGATGGGATGACGCAAAATGGCAAAAGGAAGAATCCGCATATCTGGCGTTGTGGAACGCCTGTTACAGCCTGCCCGCGCCAGAAAACATCCCCGACTGGCGGACAATGCTTGCACAGGCCAAAACCAGCCGGGAGGCCAAACAAATAAAGCAACGCCGCGCGCTTGTTCCCCGCACGCTATGGGCCGCCGCAGCAATAACCAAATTGGCGCTGGCAATTGCCGCGTTGTTCTTCTGGCGCCGGCGCAAACAAAAAAAGACAAATATCAAAGCCGCCCGGCTCAGGCTGAGACGGAGATGTCAACCTGCTTTCCAGATACAAAACTGACAAAATTGACGACTTCGTAAAAAGTCCGGATGCTGCGTTGCACTGCACCCTTCGTCACTGCGGCGTACCCATAAGTACGCCTCATTCCTCAGGATTTGTGCGCCTTGCCTGCGGCCTTTTTACGAAGCCGTCCTCAATTCAAGGCTTTTACGACTTTTTACGAGGTCGTCAAAATTCATTTCAGACACAATAGGGGCAATCATGAGCAAAGATTACATTCTGGCAATTGATAGCGGCACTCAAAGCGTGCGGGCGCTGCTATTTGACCTTAAGGGCAACATGGTTGCCAGAAGTCGCGTGCCGCTGGAAGCGTACCTTTCCGATCATCCCGGTTGGGCAGAGCAGGACCCGGAATATTACTGGAAATCACTGTGCAAGGCTTGCCAACAGCTTTGGCAGCAAACCAAAGTCCCCCAAGAGGCAATAGCCGGCGCCGCGCTCACAACTCAACGCTCCACAGTAGTCAATGTTGACCGGGCGGGCAATCCCCTCCGCCCGGCCATTGTGTGGCTTGACCAGCGCCGCACGTCGGGGCAAAAACCCGTAGGGGGATTATGGGGGCTGGCCTTCAGGCTGGCCGGCATGAGCGGAACGGTAGCCTATCTACAGGCAGAAGCAGAAGCCAACTGGATTCGCACCCATCAACCGGAAATCTGGAATGCCACCCACAAGTATCTTTTTCTTTCCGGATACCTTACACACAAATTGTGCGGTAGTTTTGTGGATTCTGTGGGCTGTCAGGTGGGATACGTACCGTTTGACTACAAAAAACTGGATTGGGCCGCAGGGTGGGATTGGAAATGGCAGGCCGTTCCAATGGATCCGGCCTTGCTGCCCAGCCTGATTCCGCCTGCCGGACAACTGGGCACAATCACCCCCCGGGCCGCAGAGGCCACCGGCTTGCCCGCCGGATTGCCACTCATTGCCGCCGCCGCAGACAAAGCCTGCGAAGTCATCGGCGCGGGCTGCCTGGCCCCGCACATCGGCTGCCTGAGTTATGGCACAACGGCCACGATCAACACCACGCACAAAAAATACATAGAAGTGATACCGCTCATACCGCCCTATCCCTCTGCCGTGCCGGGCGCCTACAGCCTGGAAATCCAGATTTATCGCGGCTACTGGATGGTAAGCTGGTTCAAACAGGAATTTGGGCACCGAGAACAGCGCATTGCCGATGAACGAGGAATTGAACCGGAAGTTTTGTTTGATGAATTGATAAACCAGGTGCCTCCCGGTTCGATGGGGTTGATGCTGCAACCCTATTGGTCGCCGGGGCTAAAAGTGCCAGGCCCGGAAGCCAAAGGGGCCATCATCGGCTTTAGCGACGTTCACACCCGCGCGCATATCTACCGCGCCATATTGGAAGGTCTGGCCTATGCCCTGAGAGAAGGCAAAGAGCGCATCGAACGGCGCAGCGGCATTCCCATTACAGAACTGCGCGTATCGGGCGGCGGGTCGCAAAGCGATGCGGCGCTGCAAATCACGGCGGATATTTTCGGCCTGCCCACTGCCCGCCCGCACATCTACGAAACATCCGGCCTGGGCGCGGCCATAGATGCAGCCGTGGGGCTGGGCCTGCATCCGGATTTTGAAACCGCCGTGCGGGAAATGACGCGCGTGGGGCGCGTGTTCCAACCCACTCCCCGCGCGAGAGAGACTTATAACGGCCTGTATCACCGCGTTTACAAACAGATGTACGGCAAGTTGCAGTCGCTGTACAAAGAAATCCAAGACATCATTTGATTTTGCGTAACTACTCAGGTGTTTAGACTGGTTTGGAAGAGTCAGAACAGTCTGCCCTTCTCCCCCCTTTCAGGCAATCATTTTTCTCTTTTCCTCTTCCCTGAGTTCCCGTCTCAAGAACTTCCCCACTTTGGATTTGCGGCAACAGTGACACCAACCGTTTGCGCAAAGAGCTTCGTGACATGGCACGGGAAGCGGCGGCTGTGGCCGGTTCTGAGGCAACGTTGTTCTTCCAGTCGTTAGATGAAGGCGGGGCCGAAATGTGGTCGCGCTGGGACATGCAAGACCACCCGCCGGACCTGCTCATAACGAACTATTCAATGCTCAATATCATGCTGATGCGCAGCTTTGAGGCGGGCATCTTTGACCAGACGCGAGCTTGGATTGCTACCGACCGCAGCCACGTTTTCCACCTCGTTGTTGACGAACTGCACACCTATCGTGGTATGCCCGGCACCGAAGTCGCCTATCTGCTACGGGTATTGTTGGACAGGCTGGGTCTTACCCCTGATTCCGAGCAACTCCGCATCATCGCTGCGAGTGCTTCTTTGGAAAGTGGTAGCAATGGCCTCAAATACCTTCAGAGTTTCTTTGGGCGAGACCGCTCACGTTTTACCGTTGTCGGCGGCACGACGACACCCCCCAACCCCGCCGCGCTCTCTGTTTGTGCCACGTTTGCTTCTGCATTCCGTGATTTTGGCTGCGCAGTACAGGACAACACGGATAACCTCACCGAACCTACAAGGGCGTTGGCCGAAGCGGTCGGAGTGAACCCTGCTGATGGAGAATCATCTCGAGTACTGCGAGAAGTTGTGCTTCGCTCCATGGCAGGTGAAGCCCTGCGCGTAGCTTGCCAAATCAATCTATTACCGCAAATGACGGTTGGGACATCCCAAATGTTTGTTTTTAAAGATGAATGTCCTAGCCTGGATTCCCATGTTAGTTTTTTAACCTAACACCATGGAGCATTATCCGAAGACGAAGCGGCTTCTTTGCTGCTGAGTTTATCCACGAAATAGACCCTGAGGGCCTCGTACTGTCGATGGGTGGAATTGGAGGGCTCGAGAAAGACGCGAGTCAGGTCTGTTATCTTTTTTACTGAACTTATAAACATAGTTCCACTATATCATATTATCATCTCCTTGTCAAGAAAAAAATGTATGACCCCAAAATCCATAACGGGGGCTATCTGAAATGGCATTACCAGGGGATGGGTTTGCAGCCGGTTCATAAACAGACCTATTTTAATATTGTGGCTATCAGTTTATAAGTTTTTAATTAACATAACATAAGGCTCAAGCGCCCTATGTCATTAACAATAACCCAAGCCTCAAATTGTTAGTTCTCCCTCGGTCCGTGGGAATCTGGGCTAGCTCTTCTGCTCTCACCCCTGCCTGGACAAAGGTGGGATCCTCAAAAGTATATCCCGCTACCCTGTTGATGGTCTTTCGGAATATTTCGGAG
>QLUS01000047.1 GCA_018725535.1 Bacillota bacterium | reverse complement strand
CGGCTCCTGCACTGAAGGTAGCAACCGCGTGGGCCGCCGTCGCCATAACCTCATGGGCGGACTTCGCAGCAATGCTGGCCGCGTTTTACACCTTGCTCCTGATCTGTGATTGGCTATGGAAGAAGTTCGTTCGCCCGCTCTGTGAGATGCGCGGCTGGGTCAAGCGACTTCGCCGGAGACAAGACGATGACGATTAAGATCCGGCTCGCTGCCTCCGTTCTTGCTCTTAGTGCTGCGGGGTTCGTTGGCCTGACGCTACATGAAGGGTATACGGACCGAGCAGTCATCCCTATTCCAGGCGACGTGCCTACTATCGGGTTCGGCACGACCGAAGGTGTTCGTATGGGGGACAAGATTACGCCCCCGCGTGCCCTCGTGCGCGCTCTGAAGGATGTGAACAAGTTTGAAGCTGCGCTTGTTCGTTGCATTACAGTCCCGCTCTACCAGCACGAATATGATGCGGCGGTGCAACTTTCATACAATATCGGTGCAACTGCGTTTTGCAACTCGACGGTTGTTCGCCGTTTCAACGCCGAAGACTACATAGGAGCGTGTGACGCATTCCTCATGTGGAACAAGGCGGGTGGGCGTGTAGTACAAGGGCTTGTGAACCGCCGTGAGGCCGAGCGGCAGTTGTGCCTGGGGAACTTATCGTGATTCAACTCACCCTAATGGCCAAGGCCGCGCTCGGCGCTGGTGCTATCAGCCTCGCGCTCTTGGGTGCCGTCTGGTTGCAAAGCGCGCGGTTGAAGTCGGTGAAGATTGAGTACGCCGCATTCAAGACCCAAGTGAAGAACGCGGGAGAGGCCGCAGCGAAAGAGTCTGCCCGCGCCACCGCGGCCAACTTAAAAGCCAAGGAGAGAGCTGATGCTGAGAACCTACGCACTTCCAACGCTCTGCGCGCTGATATTAAACGCCTGCGCGACGCCCGTACCGGTAGCGGTTTCCTTCCCCCCGCCCCCGCCGGTGCCACAAGTCCTGATGGAATTACCCTCAAGCGCGCCGAGCTTGAGTCAGCGCTACGAAGATTTGATGAGGGAGTTGCGAGACTCCTTGAAGAAGGCGATCGCGCTCGAATAGACTTGGATACGGCGCGGCGCTGGGCACAGCAGTAACCATACTTAACACCCGAGGAACAGATCATGTCACAAGTCTCAAGCCTTACCGGCCCGCAATCCCGCCCGCTCTTTCGCGCGGAGAACACCGCCGCTCAAGTCATCCCCGCCGCGGGCGACACCATACTTCTCACCATGAGCCTTGGCGGGATCATCCAGAACCTCGCGGTCGCGCTCACCGTGGGAGTCAACGCGCTCGACGCCTTCATAGTCGAAGCGCAGTTTCATCCGAACGGCGGGTGGGTCATGCTCACCAACGCGGTCACAGCGACGCCAGCGGGCTTGATCCTCGCGGCAAGCGGGACGCTCGCCTCTCAGCCCGTGGGCACCGGCTGGTTCATCATGAACGCACGCGGGTTACAAGGCGTGCGGGTGAGTGCAAGCGGGACTGTGAATGACCTCACCACGGTTCTTGTGCGGGCGAGCGGGTCATAAATCAACGAAGGAGGATTCAATGGATCTGAACAAGCTGCATACGCAAGTACTGTACCCGCAAGTGCGGGTGAAAACCTCGAAGTCCGGCGGCTCCGGGACGATCATTTACTCTCAATCCGCCGATGATGGATCGTTCCACACCTACGCGCTGACCTGTCACCATGTCATCGACGACGCGATCAGTGTCAAGAACGAATGGGACTCCAAGGTGGGGCGAGAGCGCAAGCGCGAAGTGCGCCAGCTTGTCGTCGTGGAGTTCTTCGACTGGTCGAACGTGCTGCATGGCAACCGTCCACTGAACTACTCATGCGACGCCGAGATCGTGGCCTACGACAAGGATCACGATATGGCGCTGCTTAAGCTCCGAACGGTCAAACGCGCGGAGTTCGTGGCTCAACTTATGCCGCCTGGCGAAGAAAAGGCTGTTCAAATTGGGAGCCCCGTCGTAGCTTGCGGCTGCGCACTACTCCACGACCCCGTGCTCACTACTGGGATCATTACTCACTTCGGGGACGAGATCGACGGGAAGCTGTACTGGATGAGCAACGCGCAAATCATCTTTGGCAACTCGGGCGGCGCCATGTTTACCGACGGGCAAGCCGGGGACTACGAGTACATCGGCATTCCCTCACGCATTGCGATCGCCGGCTGGTCGAGCCCCATTACGCACCTTGGATATTTTTCGCCTGCAACGCGCGTGCATGAGTTCTTCAACGAGCAAACCTTCCAGTTCTTGTCCCCCCGGTCTGATATGACTGAGAAGTCGTGCGAGGAAGAGCGCAAGAAAATCAAAGAGCGTGAAGAGCGCAAGCTGATAATCGAAGCGCCCACTGCGGAGTAAGGGAGCCGCCCCGAGGACTCGAACCTCGAACCCCCCGCTTACAAGGCGGGGCCTCTACCCTTGAGCTAGAGCGGCGAAAAGACCCTCCGGCGCGCGGAGGAGGGGGAACGCACCG
This sequence comes from Bacillota bacterium, assembly GCA_018725535.1. GTDB lineage: Bacteria > Bacillota > UBA994 > UBA994 > UBA994 > UBA994. The sequence goes on along the minus strand of QLUS01000047.1, from coordinate 8,496 downwards.
AAGGGGCCGAGGGACTAAGCCACCCGGCGCTTCTATTATGGCATAAAAAGCCAGTCAGTTAATTGAAGCCGCTCGCCAAGCCATCTGACCACCGGCACGGCCATTGAGTTGCCAAGCGCTTTGTATTTAGGCCCATCTGCTGCGGGCTTGCCTCGATAGGTGATGTCCAAATAATTGTCGGGGAAACCTTGAAGGCGGGCACATTCAGTAGGAGTAAGTCGGCGCACTTGCATACCCCGTAAAATGGCACCAACTCCGATGCCGGCTCTCCCTCCGTTGGGTGTCAAAATCGCATTAGCTTTATCGTCGCCCAGCTCAGCCGACGGAATACCGCCGCGCCCACGAATTGCCAAGGAGCGTGCAGGCATGAACGCGACTCCTTGCACCTCCGCCCTTGCTTCAAGCGTGTACGCCTGCCCATCAGTACGAACGCCGGCACCACTCGGGCCGTGAGCGGGGTTCTCTTTGCTTGCACCCGCTTGAATCGCGATCGCTTCAGTCTGGTTCGCTCGTAGCGGATTGGTTACTTCTGTGGAAGCACGGAAGGCATAGTTGTCTTGATGATTGAATGCGATCGGTACAAGTGGTGTCCCCCTACCTGTTCCATCTTCTGCGCGCAGGGAGTGGACTACATAGTTGTCAGTGGTTGGGTCTCCGCCCTTGGCTTGATGGGCAGTAGTGGCATGAGCTAGTTCTTGTGGTTTGCCTTTTTTACCGTCGGGGCCTTTCGCAGCCACTACACAGTCCTGCCCTGTTGGTTTCCCGCCTCGGGCAAAGCCCCGGCCACTTGCTCCAAAGCCAGACGCAACCGAGTGGGTAAAGCTTTCCCCCGCTTCTCGGCTCGGCGCAGGATGCCTCTGCAAGCTGTGATGCTCAAAAAGAACCGCTGCGGCACGTCGCCAGTCTCCAAAATATCCGATAACGAACACACGACGGCGCCGCTGTGGAACTCCGAAGTATTGAGCGTCCAAGGTTCGGTAGGCCCACCCATACCCGAGTTCACCCAACGCCCCGAGGAAGGCACCAAAGTCCCGTCCTCGCCCGCTGGACAATACGCCGGGGACATTTTCCCAGACAACCCACCTGGGATGGCAGCGCTCTGCAATAGCGAGGAAGGTGAGTGTGAGGTTGCCACGTGGATCAGCCAGGCCTTTTCGCAGTCCGGCAACGCTGAAACTCTGGCATGGAGTTCCACCAACGAGGATGTCGAACTCATAATCAGGCCACTCCTTGAACTGTGTCATATCCCCAAGGTTCGGTATTTGCGGGTAATGATGCGCAAGTACGGCACAAGGGAACTTGTCAATTTCACTGAACGCAGCCGCTTCAAATCCAAGCGGCCGCCAAGCCAAGCTCACGGCTTCTATTCCAGAACAAACGGAGAGGAACTTCACTTCGCTCCGCTCATTGCGTGTTCACACCGCGCCCTGGCGATCGCCATGTAACTCGCGTCGCGTTCGATTCCAATGCAAGCAAAGCCCTCCAGTATGCACGCCTTGCCTGTACTACCGCTGCCAAAAAACGGGTCTAACACTGTGCCGCCCGGCGGGGTCACGAGCTTGATGAGATAGCGCATCAGCGCGGTGGGTTTTACAGTACAATGAAAATTAGTTGCTGGCTTCCAATTTGCGCCGTCGCTTACCCAAGACAACAATCTTAATATGACAAGGTTTGCACCGCCCATACAAAGGCCATCCTTCTTTTGAAATGTACCAGTGGGCGCGCTCAACGGGTTTGAATTTATTGCACCTCTTGCAAGGTTTCCACCACTCGCCCCCTCTGAGTTCGCACCCAGAATGGATTCGTTTGTGAATGAGCGCGGTGACGAGTTCAAGGTTTGAAAGGGCATTATTTTTCTTATTTCCGTCAAGGTGGTGGATAAAAAAGCCGACGGGCACTGGCCCGTGATGCTTACGCCAGACGCGCCTATGCGCCAGTTCACCGCCTGAATATCTTGTGTAACCTTTTGCAGTAGTATGACCGCGTTCGACACGTCGCACGGTGTGTTTCCTTCCAGTGCATCATACTTAACAGTACACATACTGTCAAGCCCCTCGTTCCGGTCCTTCTTACTCGCTTTAGGACTGTAAAAGAATCGAGCAGCGCTGCCGGAATCAAGTCGACGCGCCCCAGGTTTCATCTTGAACCCAACCTCGCCTTCGTTTAAGTCGTCTTGGCTTGGTTCGTTTGTGCGCGCCATTGCGCCATATACATTGCTTGTTTTGGCGTCCGCGAGCTGCCCCGCTGCGTCGGGAAAGCACTCAAGCACTTCATCACTTCCATCGTGGAGCAGGTTGGCGGGCCAGCGGCCGAGTAGTTCGCCAGGGCGCTCTGCTCGGTACGCTTCAGGAGACTGTCGGCTTACCATCTTGCCTTCTGCTTCAGTCTCGGCGGCGGGCCTGTCGCTCAGGTGGTTAATTGTGCCTTTTCGTCGAGCGATGCTGGGGTTCACCCCCGCCGTTTTAATCCTGCACCCGTCTATGTTCAACGCCCCGCACCCCCACTTCGCTACGTTCTGTGCAACGGTGCCTTCGAGGGGCTTTCGGGCTAGTAGTATTGGCTCGTAACTGGGCTTCAGCGCAGTCCCCCACCCTTCCCACTCGCCGTGCAAGTTATGACTTTTAGGGAACCCCTGAGCGAACATCCAAGCCAGACAGTCGCGGATCTCAAACCCCGCATCCTCGACCCCCACTGCCATCCGGTGATAACTCCGGGGTGCCCCGCAGACCAGCAGGTGCGCGCCGGGCCGCAGCACACGAAACACTTCACGTGCCCACTGCTCGGTCCACGCTTGGAACCCTCGCTGACCCGCCAACGAGCGATCGTAGTCAATGGCAGACGGGCTTGACGCCGGGCTCCGAACCCGGCCTTTAAGGTTCGGATTGTTTGACTCTTTCACTTGGCTGTTCACCGCACGACTCTCAGCCGCGCTCACGCTGAACGTATCCCATTTCTTGCCCATAAACCCGATTCCATAGGGAGGGTCAGTTACACAAGCATGAACAGAGTTCTCAGGGAACTCGCGAAGCAACTCCAGCGAGTCGCCGGTGAGCAGGATCACATCACCCACTTCTTGCATCATCACTTCACCCCCGACAAACGGTTCACAGTCATCTGACAGTACTCCGGGTTAAGCTCTAATAAGATCGATTTGCGATCGTGTTTGTTCGCCACAACCCCGACGGTACCGGCGCCAGCGAACGGATCAAGCACGAAGCAGGGCACCGGTTCGTGTGAAGGACATCTGCAGGAAGGAACCCACCCGACGGTGACCTTGGACACCATACCAGCAAGGATGCGCGCCTTGGTAGCACTGGCATCCTGTGCGCCCGCCGCAGCGTAGTTCTTGGTTGATTGACCGTCGTACTTGCCGTTCACGTCACCACCGCACGCCTGCTGGTGCTTCAAGTCGGGAGCACCCTTCTCCACTATTCGTAACCAGGGGGAGCCGCAGTGCGGACACGCGCCTTTCGCGCTGGTGCCGGCAAGGATGCACGGCTCGATCAAGTCCGGCGGGAAAGTGGCAAAGTGCGCGCCTTTGAACGGCTTAGTAGTAACAGTCCAGACGCTGCGCTTGTTGCGCGTTGTTGAGTTAGTTTCCGTATATTCGACTTCCATCGCTCGGCCATCACGAGGAATCGTGCCATGCGCACCAGTGCCAGTATCCCATCCGGCGGGTTTGCGTTGTACGCGCTTCATGGGATTTTTACCTGGAGGCACGGCCAATAGACTTTGCTCGCGGTTCCATCGGTTACGCGCCGCGCTTGGATCGGTGTCGCCGGTCATAGGCTCCGCAATCGCACCGGCGTCGTAGTAATACCGCTCGCGCTTGCTCAGAAGGAAGATGTATTCATGAGCTTTTGTGCAGCGGTCACGCACCGACTCCGGCATCGGATTGGGCTTGGCCCAGATGATGTCCTGGCGCAGATACCAGCCATCGGCTTGCAGCGCGAAGGCGACGCGCCAGGGGATGCCCACCATGTCCTTCTGCTTTAGTCCTGCTGGCGGCTTGGCCCGGGATTCATGCCCAGTCGGAATCGCTCCTGGGTTCTTGTTGTCCGTAACCTGATACGACCGGCTAGCGGCGTAAGAATCCCCCAAATTCAGCCACAGTGTTCCGTCGTCGTGCAGCACCCGGCGCACTTCGCGAAACACAGCGACCAGCTTCTCAACGTACTCCTGCGGCGTAGGTTCGAGACCAAATTGGAGGTCGCTACGTCGCGCGCCACAGATTCGACAAATATCACGGTATGGACTTGCTTGAGCACTAATACTCCGTTGGTGTGTAGCTTCGCTTCGGCCACCAGTAGAAGCGCCTAGAGTGCTACTCTTAAAACTGACTGGCTGTGTATGGTCGCAGCTCGAATCGCCACCCCCCCAAGTCCCCGTACCGTAGTCGCGCAACCCCCAATACGGCGGCGATGTCACGCAGCAGTGAACGCTTCGGTCAGGTAGCAAGCACAAAGTTTCAAGACAGTCTCCCTGCACGATTGTACAGTTCCCTGCTTCGTAGATCATTCCACCCTCCCCGCCAGTTCGTCGTGCGCGGCATTCACCTGCCAGCAAGGAGTCGGGCCACCAGCGAAGTCAGTGCCCATGCCTAGGGTCTTGTTTACATCCATACGCACAAGAATACCTCGTGCCATCAAATCATCTTTCACACCGTTAAAGTCATAGTGGTGCTCATCCAGATAGCGTTTGATATGCTTGCGGCTGGTCCAGATCGTTCGCGAGTCTTTCTCGTAGCGCGAAGACAGCTCACGCATGGGTTTCACACCCTGCGCCACAAGCCCCGCGTTCAGCTTTGTAACCACCAGTCGTTCGCCCACGAACTCGTTATAATAATCCGCCAGTATCTGCACTGGGTTCAACACCCCCTCGGCCATGCTCTGCCGCAAGTGCTGCGACTCTCGCTTGAGCCACGGCTGGATGTGCGAGGGGTCGAACCCCAGCACCCCGCATTCGTTAGCAAGTCTCCCACCATAGAGCGTTAATGCCAACGCTTGCGACCAGAATCGTTCTTCGTCCTGCATGCCGAACACCTGCTCGGCTTCCTCGACGATAGTGGCAAGACGAGCTTTCACTTCGTTTCGGTGCTCAACAATGTGCTGAATGTACTGCGGCCCGGCCACCCCGTAATTCTCGGCCAACACACCCGGTATCAGCTTGGCGAGCGGGCCGAAGTCGGCTATCTTCGGGAACCGATACTCGAAGAGGCGCAACAACTCAGCTTCAGCATTTGGGTTCTCCAGCCGTAATGTTGACCCCAGCGAGACGTTCGATGAGGTTATGAAAATCGTTGCCCACTCCGAACTAGGTCGCAGCGTATAGTCCGCACGCATGCTTGCGCGCGACTTGCCGGTGGGGATGGCGTACACCAAGTCGCGCAGTTCCTTGCCCGGGATCGTGGTCGCTTCGTCCATGTAAGCCGGCAGCGAGTTGTGCGCTCCCAAACGCTGCATCCTTGCCAGGGCCGTGTCATCGCGTGTAATCCACGACATCGAGGGGTGCCCGTACACCGAGGACATGAACGCCGCCATCGTGCTTTTGCCCGCGCCCGACGCACCGAGTGCGTTGACCGTGAATCCTTGCCGGCCGCCGAGTTTCAGCAGCGGTGCTGCGAACGCGAGCAAAAGCAAGAAAAGATGCGGCTCGAACCCCGGCCGCTCCAGCACCTGCGCCAGCGTAGTCCATACGTCCCGTTCGCCCTTCGTGTGGAAGGGCTTCAGGAAGTCCGTCGCGCCGTGACTGAACCCGGCTTGCGAGACTTCACCCCTGCGATAAAGCTTGTCGCCCAGCACGAACTCTGTGTCGTGGCTCTTCCACCCTTGCGACTTGAAGAGCCGGCGCATCTTCGTGTCCGAGCGAAGTTTCCGCAAGTAGGCATCTCCGTACATGGCCATTTTGTTCCTTATCAGCGGCTGGATGTGATTGTCTCGCAGGGCCGATTCAAACTCAACGGGCCGGGCTAAAAGGCTCGATCGCAACACGCACTCCAGCCACCCTTCTTCGGGCAGGAAGTGCCGCCAGCGTGTTGTCTCATAGCCGAGCTGTTCATCGTAAGACATCTCGACGGGGAAGAAGTCGTGCTCATAAATCTTGTGCGTGATGCCCTCGTCCTCATAGTAAAGACCCCCTGACTCACCGCGGGTGAACGGCGGGGGCGGAGCCGGAAGCACCACATTGACAACCTTACCCGCTATCTCAAGGTTGACAATGGGCGCCGGCGCGCTCGCAACCTGCGTACCCAACTGGGCGGGTGAGCTGATCTTGCCCAAAAAGAGGCAGCCGTCGCACCCGGCTGGATTACGGGCTTGAAAGGTAGTACATAGTGTCGGCCCGAGGGCTTGACCGCGTACCTGCGCAATCTTGCGGTTAGTTTCTTCAACTGAATAAGATTCATGTCCGTTGCTCCATTGGTGGATAAGTTCATCGCCCTCGATCGAGTGGCAGAGTAACTGGATGCCTGCGTACCAGTAAGGCTCGGGGATGCAGCCGCGCGTGTCGCGCATGACCCGCAGTTGCTGGCAGCGCTCGGCTACTTTGACCCCGCTGCAGGGCGGGAAGTTGTGCTTGACCGCGAACGCCTGGTTGATGCTCTCAGCCGGGGCCTCGACGCGGCGGACGGCTTCGGGAAGTTTGAGGCCAAGATGGCCGAGACCCGCTCGGACCAAATCTGCAAAGCCTTGATAGTCGTGCAGATCGCTTGCGACAACAATCTCAACTGGCCGGATGAAATTGGGAACCTTACGGTTATAGGTTCCGACAGGCCGGAGGACACGCGCAGAGTCAGCGGTGCAGGCCGGATCGGCCTTGAACTTGTAGTGCTCGGCGAGCTGCTTGAGTCCTTCGGCAGTTTGCTTCCAGACTTCCGGTTGAATTTCTTCAGTGAGTGCCCAGTAGATGTGAATACCGCCGCCCGAAGATACGACCATTGGGATCGGCAGCGAGGTTGAAGTGCAAAACTCGACGAGGCCATCAAGTGCAGCCTCATGGGACTCGTACTTCTTATCGTTCCCCGGTTCTACATCGAGGTCCATCCAGAACGAGCGCAGCGCCCGCACATTACGTTGCACGCGCACCTGCTTAAAGGTCTTGCCGTCTTTCGTCCCATCAACCTCGCGCTCGCGATAGGCCGCGCAGGCGAAGTACGCATCTACGCCCTGCGCATCATATCCTAGCACCGTCTGCGTGAGTTCCTCGATGGAGTCGCACACGCGGTTCCTGAACTGCTTGTTGATCAGGCGTGATGCGACGTACAGTCCACGCTCAGGCAGAACCGACTGGAGGAAGTCGAGGGTGTTCAAATCAAGTCCTTAGCCCAGCGCTGTTTCGGCTCTTGCGGTTGGTCCACGCGCCTTTTTCCAGCGTACGCCTTGCTATGATTCCAGTCACCTCCCTGCGTCGTGGCTTCCTTTTTCCAGCCCGCAGCCTTCAGGGTAGTACCTGACTCGCTTACGAGGATATAAGTTTGGATCTTCGAGAACCCCATCGCCTTACAAACTCGCGCACACGCCGCGTACAGAAACGAGCAGGCATTTTTTGTACCGTCTGTGCAAAGCCGCGTGACTTCGGCGGTCATGTAAGGGTTACATCCACGCGCAACAGGACGCCCGACAACGGCGATGCCAACTACCGCATTGCCACTTATCGCGGCAAGAGAAAAGCGATGACCTTGTACACGCTTATGATGCCGATGATATTCCGTTATGTAGTCGTTTGCGTCTGCGAGTGTTAAGGGCGCAACCCTCATCTGATCGGCGCGGGCTTCAACCCTTGAGCTGTGACCGCCATTGACGCGACTCGCGCACGACGATCCTTCTTGTCCATCGCCGGCAACGGGAGGATCTTCCGGCGCACCGCGTTCAGGAGCGTGTTCGTCACCGTCTCCGCCATGCGCGCGGTATGTCCACCGGCACGGGGGCCGGTGGACACGAGCCATGTGTGAATGGTCTGCCGGCTAACTCCATAGAGCGCTGCCAACTCAGTGCGGCTCAGTCCTGTTTCGTTCGCAACGCGCTCGAAGCTCACTTGACCCCCAGCTTGATCAGGAGCTTTTCACGCAAAGACTGCGCAGCAGCGGAGAGTGTCGGGGTTGAACCCGCGGTTTGGATCGGCGCCGTAGCGCCGAACCCGCCGGTAAATACGACGGGGGGTGTAACGGAGGGAGCCTCAAGGGGGGTGGGCGCAGGTACCTCTCGGTTAAGCACTGGATTGGCCGTTGTAGCCAGTGCGCCCTGCGGCATGAACGTTGCGATCAGCGCGCGCCCTGCGTCAGAGTCTACCCCGACCGCCATGAGCGCGGGCTTCAGGGCTGGCGGGCAGGCAGCGAGAACATCCAGGAGCGCGGGGGGGGCGGACACGGGAGCCGCTGGAGCAGCGGGGGTCGCAGTCGCCCTAGCTGCTTCCATCTCGGCGCGAGTGCGGCGGGTGCGCTTGGGTGGCTCAACGGGGGCCGCAGCCGACGCCGTGAGTATTTCTCCCGCCGATTGTAGG
>QLUS01000046.1 GCA_018725535.1 Bacillota bacterium | reverse complement strand
GGGGGGGGTACCCTCGGGCCGCTGCTTCTATCCGCAGAAAGGGCGGAGACAGCAGGTAGCGTGTTTTGGATGCTGCTGCTCAAGGGAGGTCTACCCGCTTACCAAGCGCTTGGCGAGCGCGCCTACTGGATTGAACTGCTGGAGTACATGATGGACCGCGTCGTCACCCATGAGCCACATCGCGTGTTAGCTATGGGCATCTCCGGTTTGGCGGCCGTGGAATTTGCCCCTGACGTATCGCCCATCACCATTTCACCCGACATCCCCATGGCACCTGTTCCGACAAATGACATCCCCCCTGTACAGCGGCCGTCTAGGCTACCCCTAATTTTTATTTACCATACCCATAACAGCGAATCCTTTGTGCCGGAGAGCGGGCAGCCCCACGTCTACAATAACCCGGAGCAAACCATTGTGCGCGTGGGTCTTGCCCTAGCGCACGAGCTTGAGCAGCTTGGCGCATCCGTCATTCACTCAGCAGAAGACCATGTACGGCAGGCCTTCGACCAGTCCTACACCCGCTCCCTCCAAACGCTGCAGAGGATGCTCACCAAGTATCCGCAGATTGACTTTGTCTTTGACGTGCACCGCGACGGGCTGCCGCGCTCGCTGACCACGACTACATGGGGGCAGTCCGTTGCCCGCGTCAAAATTGTCGTAGGAAGAAGCGAAGCGTTAGGGCATCTCAACTGGCGTAGGAACCATGCCTTTGCCTTGGCTCTGCAGCAAAGCCTAGAAACCGTCCACGCCGGATTCTCCCGCGGGATACTACTGCGCGAGCACGGGCGCTTTAACCAGCACTTGCACCCGCAGACGCTACTCATCGAGATTGGCGGCCACGAGAACACGATGGGGGAGGTACTGCGGGCCACGCGCTTTTTGGCGCAGGCCGTGATGGCGCTGGCACCAGCTAGATAGAGCATGTGCCTGAAATGTGGTATACTTGCTACAAAGCGCTGACGTGCGCGCTATTTTGTTGCATGGGAGAAGTGAGATTGCAGGACCGCATACGCAATTTCTGTATTATTGCCCACATTGACCACGGTAAATCGACCTTGGCCGATCGCTTAATTGAAGTCACAGGCACTATGGCCGAGCGCGAAATGCAGGAGCAAGTGCTCGACAGTATGGACCTCGAGCGGGAACGGGGCATTACCATTAAGTTGCAGGCAGTGCGGCTTATTTATCGTGCCCAGAACGGGACAGAGTATATCCTTAACCTAATAGACACCCCCGGGCATGTAGACTTCTCCTATGAGGTCTCCCGGTCGCTCGCCGCCTGCGAAGGAGCCCTGTTGGTGGTCGACGCCGTGCAAGGAATTGAAGCGCAGACCTTAGCTAATGTCTATTTGGCGCTTGACAGCAACTTAACAGTCATACCGGTAATCAACAAAATTGACCTTCCTTCCGCCGACCCGGAGCGTGTATTGCGAGAGATCGAAGAAGTGATTGGCCTGCCTACCGACAACGCCATCCTTTGCTCGGCCAAAGAGGGCATCGGCATTAACGAGATACTCGAAGCCATCGTACGCGAAATCCCTCCGCCGCAGGGCGACATTCACGCTCCACTACAGGCTTTGATTTTTGACTCCCACTATGACACTTACCGCGGTGTAATAAGTTACGTGCGTGTGGTTAACGGCTCGATTAGCCGCGGGCAGAAAATCCGTCTGATGGCGACTGAGCGCGAGTATGAAGTAGACGACGTGGGCGTGTTTACGCCGCCTCGCCTGCCTGTCCCCATCCTGACACCCGGTATGGTGGGGTACTGCATTGCCGGGATTAAGAACGTGAAAGACACGCGCGTCGGCGACACCATTACCGGTGCCACCAACCCCGCGCCACTAGCTCTCACTGGGTATCGCAAGATTACCCCTATGGTGTTCTGCGGCCTGTATCCAAGTGAGAACAACCAGTACGACGAGCTGCGCGACGCGCTAGATAAGCTTAAACTAAACGACTCCTCGCTTATATACGAACCGGAAACCTCCGAGGCGCTCGGCTTTGGCTTTCGCTGCGGCTTCTTGGGACTCCTGCACATGGAAGTGATTCAGGAAAGGCTCGAGCGGGAGTACGAGCTTGACCTCGTCACCACGGCACCCAATACACTCTACCGCGTGATGACGACTTCTGCCGAGGAGCTTTTTATCGACAACCCCGCCCATCTGCCACCGAGCAACAAAATCGAAACGATGTACGAGCCTTTTGTTAAGGCCTCGATTATTGTGCCGGAAGAGTATATCGGTACGATGATGGAACTGTGTCAAGAGCGCCGCGGCACATTTAGGAATATGGAGTACCTTGACACCGCGCGCGTCGTGATTACCTACGAGCTCCCTCTCTCGGAGATCCTCTACGATTTTTTTGATCAACTTAAGTCCCGCTCGCGCGGTTACGCTTCACTAGACTACGAGCTTATTGGCTACCGTGAGGCTGACCTCGTCAAGCTTGACGTGCTGCTTAACGGTGAACCGGTAGATGCGCTTTCCTGCATCGTACACGCGGACAGAGCGCAACAAAAGGGCAGGGGGCTCACGGAAAAGCTGCGCAAGATTATCCCGCGCCAGATGTTTGACATTCCTATCCAAGCAGCCGTGGGGGCGAAGATTATTGCGCGTGAAACGGTTAAAGCCATGCGCAAAGATGTACTCGCCAAATGCTACGGCGGCGACATCACCCGCAAGCGCAAGCTGCTGGAAAAACAAAAAGAAGGCAAGAAGCGCATGAAACAGGTGGGCAGCGTAGAGATTCCGCAAGAAGCGTTCATGACCATACTCAAGGTAGACGAGTGACGAACCGCGGCCTCTATATCCACGTTCCCCTGTGTACCTCTAAGTGCCTGTATTGCGACTTCTATTCCCTGCCGGTAGCAGAGGAGCTCGTTTCGCAGTACCTAGACGCTGTCGTCAGGGAGATAAGGCTGAAAGGCGAGATATGGGGAGGGCCTGTAAGTACCGTGTATTTTGGCGGGGGCACACCGAGCTGCTTGTCCCTTGGGCAAGTCGCGACAATCCTCCGGGAGTGCAACCGTTTTTTCACGTGGAAACCGGGCAGTGAAATAACATTTGAGATTAACCCGAATCGCGGGGAGATCGACTACTTGCGCGGGCTAAAGAGCCTTGGCATTACGCGCCTAAGCGTAGGGCTGCAGACGGCAGAACCGCGCCACTTGACCTTGCTACGACGCCAGCATACCGTGAGCGACTTTTACCGCATCAGCGAGAACATCGCCAGCGCGGGCTTTGGCAACTACAGCGTCGATGCCTTATATGGCTTCCCTGAGCAAACCCTTGATGAATACTTATGTACGCTCAAAACGATTGTGTCTGCCGGAGTAAACCACGTGTCATCCTATGCGCTGCAACTTGAACCGCACACCCCTTTAGCTGTCGAAGTAGCGCAGGGGAACATAACCCTTCCCACCGAGGATGAGGTGGCCGACATGATGCTTGCCGGGCGTGACTACCTTGTGGCGCAAGGCCTGTCACACTATGAGCTCAGCAACTTCGCGGCAGAGCGATACGAAAGTGAGCATAATACCATTTATTGGGAAAACGAGCAGTACATTGGTCTAGGGCCTGGAGCGTCTAGCTTCATTAAGGGGAGGCGTTTTAGCAACGTGGATAATCTCGCTCACTACGCAATCCTGCTTAACGCCAACCGTCTGCCGGTAGTCGCCTGCGAGCAATTGGCGGGACTGCAGGAGATGGGCGAAACTATGATCTTAGGACTCCGTATGTTAAGAAAGGGAGTCAACAGGGAGCGCTTCCACCAGCGGTTTGGGTGCGATTGCGTACAGCTCTACAACCGGGTGGTCTCTAAGTTTGTCGCGCAAGGACTCCTAGAAGTAACCGCTGCGACGGTGCGTTTAACCGCGCGGGGTTTTCCGCTGGCCAATCGAGTGCAGATGGAGTTCTTGCCGTAAACGGGCGGGTCTTGACAAGAGCTCTAGAGCGGTGGTATTTTTGTGCTGTACGTGTTAGCACTCGCCAGTGCTGAGTGCTAACACAGAAGGGCGGTGGGCTGTAGATGTTAGATGCGCGTAAGCGACAGGTTCTCTTTGCGATTGTGCAGGACTACATTCAGACCGCAGAGCCAATCGGTTCGAGGACTATTGCCAAGCGACATTCCCTAGGCGTCAGCCCTGCCACTATCCGCAACGAAATGGCTGACCTCGAGGAACTTGGGTTTCTTGCCCAGCCGCACACCTCGGCCGGACGCATCCCGTCTGACCGCGGGTACAGGTTCTATGTAGATGCGATGGAAGTTTTGCCGGTGCTAACCGCCGTTGAGGCGGAGATTGTCAAACGTCAGCTTGGCAGCATACTCCGCGGGCAGCAGATGATGCTCGATGCGTTAGCGCGTCTGGTATCATCTCTCACCAACTACACCTCCATTGTCATCGGTCCGCAGCCGCATCAAGCACGTCTGAAGTTGATGCAGGTGATTCCCCTAGACGAAAACCGAGCCGTGCTCATGCTGGTCCTAGACACAGGTATGGTGGCCAATGAGGTGCTCACACTGCCGCAGGGTCTAGCTATGTACGACCTTTTGGCATTCTGCAACTATGTTAACTTGAACTTGGCCGGAACTTCGCTGCGCAAGCTTAAGGCCATGCACTTTGAGGCGTATGCCGGGCAGTTTCACGCTGGCGCGCAGGCAGTCGAACAGGCTATGGATTCACTGATTGCCGGCCTCAGCCGCAGTGAAGGCGACAGAGTAGTGCTAGGCGGGGCGACGAATATCATGAACCAGCCGGAGTTTAGGGACATCGCTAAACTTCGTGCGATTATGCGCGTATTAGATGAGCACGAGTTAGTCCTGCGCCTCGTGACATCTGCCCCAAGCACCAGTGCATCGGTGAGTATCGGGGCAGAGAATGCGATAGAGGCGCTACGCGATTGCTCGCTCATTACCGCTACCTATAGGCTTAGTGGCGGGCAGACCGGGCACATCAGTGTGTTAGGCCCAACGCGCATGGAGTACGCTCGCGTCATCGCACTCTTAAACTACGTCACCAAGCTAGTCAGCGAGACCTAAGGTAAGGCAAGGGGGTAACGGATTGAAAGCGAAGGGCTTGAGCCCTGAAGGCGAGCAGAAACATGCCGCCCTTTTAACTAACAGCGCCGCAGTGCAAGCCATTGTGGCAGCTGTGGAGGGAACCATGGGGCCAAAGGGCCTAGACACGATGCTGGTTGATCGCTTCGGCGAAGTCGTGATCACCAGCGCAGGCGTCACCATCCTAGAGAAGATGCAGGTCACCCATCCGGCTGCACGTATGCTCATTAAGGTGGCCAAGGCGCAGCAGGAGGAGATTGGCGACGGCACTACTACTGCCACGCTGATGGCGGGCACGCTCATAGCCGAGGGAGTTAACCATGTAGTGCGGGGCGTGCCCGTAGCCCGCGTCATTGAAGGAATGCGCATCGGGATACAGAGGGCCTTAGAGAGCCTACAGCGGCGTTCGCGTCCTATTGATTCGCTGGATTCCCCCCTGCTCGAGCGGGTGGCCTACATATCGGGACGCGAACATGCGGACATCGCCGCGTTAGTGGTACGTGCTGCACGCCTCATTGGTTCAGAGAAGCTTAAGGAGCGCTCTTTCAAGCTAGCAGACACCATCCGGGCCGAGGCAGGCGTGGGGAACGAAGTTTTCATGGGTGTCATCGTCAGCAAAGGGCGCCTGAACAAGCAGATGCCCCCTTTTGTCACGGACGCCCGCATTCTGGTTCTGGACGACGCGCTTGAACCGGAGGGGATCGAAGAAGAGGCGCTGGCCACGGAGTCTGGGTTTAAGAAATACCTAGAGCTCCAGGCAGATTTTCAAGGGTACGTCAGGAAGATTGTTGACTTAGGTGTTACAGTCTGCCTGCTTGACCGTGGTATGCACGACCTAGCCGAGGAAATGCTAACTGATGCGGGGGTACTTGTTATCAGCCGCGTCGCCTCCCACGAACTGCAGAAAGTCTGCGACCATACAGGGGCAAAGGCAGTAAAGCGAACGGCATTGCGTCGCAGCAGAGAGGAGCTCTCGCGCTGCTTAGGTGAGGCGCACGAGTGTTACGAGGACGAAAGTCTCAGGCAAGTCAGGTTCCTTGGGGGCGTGGGCAAGCCTATGGCTACGGTAGCGGTCGGTGCCGCCACCGCCGAAATAGTAGGGGAAAGGGAGCGCATCGCAAAAGACGCAGCATCATCCCTACAGGCGGCCGTGCGCGGGGGTTACGTTCCCGGTGGCGGCGCGGTGGAGATTGCTTTGGCTAAAGACGTGGAACGTCAGCGCGATCTCACCAAGGGGATGGCCGCTTATGGAGTGGACTGTGTTATTGCCGCCCTCAGACGCTCTCTAGCGCAGATTGTGCAGAACGCGGGCTTTAACCCCCTAGAAAAGGTCGAAGATGTTTCCGCGCTGCAGCTTTCGTTAGGCAGTGACTCCGTTGCCATTAACTGTGACACGGGAGAGGCGGCGGACATGCTAGCGCTCGGCGTGGTGGATCCCACCTTAGTCAAGCTGCATGCGATCAAGGCTGCGGGCGAAGTCGCCTTGGCCATACTCCGCATTGATACAATCATAAAGATGACCGATATAGAGGGTTAGGCAAGAAGGTGGTTGACTATGGAAGAGACAGTGAAAGATAGCTTAGAGACTACACCCGCAAGCAGTGAGGCAGAAGTCCTTAGAGTTGAGCTGGCAGAGGCCGAGGCCCGCTTCTTACGACTGCATGCGGACATGGAGAACATGCGCCGCCGCCTACAGCGAGAAAAAGAGGAGATATGGCATGTTGCCGTAGCTGACTGCCTCGCTAAGCTCCTGCCGGTGCTTGACAACTTGCAGCGGGCCGTAGCGGCGCTGCCGGACTCCACCTGGGGGCAGGGTGTTATCCTTGTCGGCAGACAGCTCGAGGATGTGCTAGCAAAAATCGGGCTTGAACCGATTGCGGCGGCAGGTTTGTTTGACCCGCAGTATCACGAAGCTATCATGCAGGACGGTGAGTCGGCCGAACCCGAAAACACAATCACCGCCGTGCTTGAGCGCGGATATCTTTTCAAGGGCAGAGTGCTAAGGCCAAGCAAAGTAAAAGTCTCAATGGGAGGGTGCAGTGATGAGTAAGATTATCGGGATTGACCTTGGTACCACGAATTCCGTGGTAGCCTATCTTGAGGGTGGGGAACCTGTAATCATCCCTAACACCGAGGGCGGACGCCTAACCCCGTCGGTAGTGGGGTTCTCCAAAACAGGGGAACTACTGGTAGGGGCAATCGCCAAACGGCAGGTCATCAGCAATCCGGATCGCACAGTTTCGTCCATCAAACGCCACATGGGCACAAGTCATAAAGTGCGCATTGATAAAAAGGAGCATACACCGCAAGAAATTTCCGCCATGATCCTGCGCAAACTCAAACAAGACGCTGAAGCCTATCTCGGTACGACGATTGAGAAGGCCATCATTACCGTGCCCGCTTACTTCACGGACAGCCAGCGTCAAGCCACCAAGGACGCAGGCACCATTGCCGGGCTTGAAGTCCTGAGAATTATCAACGAACCAACCGCAGCCGCGCTCGCTTATGGTCTGGACAAAGGACAAGATCACACTATTTTGGTCTTTGACCTCGGCGGCGGTACTTTTGACGTTTCGATATTAGAGCTAGGTGACGGGCTGTTCCAAGTTAAGGCCACCTCCGGCAACAACAAGCTTGGCGGGGACGACTTTGACCAACGAGTGCAGGAGTTTGTTATTAAAGAGTTTAAACGTGATACAGGGCTTGATCTCAGCCGCGACAAAATGGCTGCGCAGCGCCTGCGTGAGGCTGCGGAGAAGGCTAAGATTGAGCTTTCCACTTTGCAGCAGACTAACATCAATCTACCCTTCATTACTATGGACGCAGAAGGGCCCAAGCACCTAGACATAACCCTGACCCGCGCCAAATTTGACGAGTTAACCGCTGACCTTGTTGAACTAACCATGGGGCCGACACGACGGGCGTTGCAGGATGCCGGGCTAGAACCCGCGCAGATTGACAAGGTAATCTTGGTCGGGGGCTCGACTCGCATTCCCGCAGTGCAGGAGGCCGTGCGCCGCATTGTTGGCAAGGAGCCGCATAAGGGCGTTAATCCCGACGAGGTGGTCGCGCTCGGTGCCGCCATTCAAGGGGGTGTTCTGTCCGGCGATGTAAAGAACGTGGTTCTGCTAGACGTTACGCCACTGTCACTAGGAATTGAAACGCTTGGCGGCGTCATGACCAAGCTAATTGAGCGCAACACCACCATCCCTACTTCTAAGAGCCAAATCTTCTCCACCGCCGCAGACAGCCAGACCTCCGTAGAGATACACGTGCTGCAGGGAGAGCGCTCCATGGCGCAAGACAACGTCACTCTCGGGCGCTTCACTCTCGACGGCATCCCCCCGGCACCGCGCGGTATTCCAAAAATTGAGGTTGCTTTTGATATCGACGTCAACGGCATAGTTAACGTCAAAGCCAAGGATATGGCCACCAACAAAGAACAGCGCATCACAATTACGTCCTCTACCGGGCTTTCCGACGCAGACATAGACCGTATGGTCAAGGATGCCGAAAAGTATGCGGCCGAAGATGCTAAGCGCAAAGAGTTAGTCGAGGCCAAGAACAACGCCGAGCAGTCCTCTTACGCGGCGGAGAAACTACTTAAGGACCTCGGGGACAAAGCTCCGGCAGACAAGGCCGAGGCGGTCAAAGAGGCTGTGAATGAGGCGCGTGCGGCGATAGCATCTAATGACCACGGTAAAATTGTTGCGGCAACCGAGAAACTGACGACGCTGGTGAACGAGCTATCCACTCTTCTCTACAGCCAAGCAGGCGGGAACGAGCAGGGCGAGGGGAGCAGTCAGGAGCACAAGCACGGCGCGTCTGACGGCCAAACGTTTGACGCTGACTACGACGTAGACAAGAAGTAACGCCAGAGGTTAACGTTGCGAGGGGTGATATTTGGTCATGGCTAAACGTGACTACTATGAGGTGCTGGGTGTAGAGCGCTCGGCCGACGAAGGTGACATCAAGAAGGCCTACCGCAAACTCGCCCGGCAGTACCACCCTGATGTTAATCCAGGCGACGCTTCTGCCGCCGATAAATTCAAGGAGATCACCGAAGCCTACGAGGTCTTAAGCGACGCGGACAAGCGCGCCAAGTACGATCGCTTTGGTCATGCTGCTTTTGAACAGGTGCCGGGCGGAGGCCAGGGTGGCTTTGGCGGCTTTAGCGGCGACTTCGGCGGGTTTGGCGGCATGGAAGACATCATGGACATGATGTTTGGCGGGGGTGGACGGCGTCAGCGCTCGGGACCTGAACGGGGTGCCGACCTCCAGTATGAACTGGAGCTTGAGTTTGTCGAAGCCGCACTTGGCAAAGAAGTGGAAGTCGAAGTGCCGCGCACGGAAAACTGCGATATCTGTAAAGGCAGCGGCGCTAAGCCGGGCACGAAAGCCGAGACCTGTTCCCAATGCAAGGGAACAGGCCAGACCAGCTACGTGCAAAACACAATTCTCGGGCGCATCAGCAGCGTGCGCACTTGCGACCGCTGCCAAGGAACAGGCAAAATCATCCCCACACCCTGTGCTGCCTGCGGTGGGAGAGGGCTCGTACGCAGGCGGCGCAAAGTCACCGTACGTGTACCGGCAGGGGTGGATACCGGCACGCGGTTACGGATGAGTGGTGAAGGTGAAGCTGGCCCGCGCGGGGGCCCACCGGGGGACTTATTCGTCGTCATGCGCGTACGTCCCCATGCGGTGTTTAGGCGTAACGGTGCAGACCTGCTGCTAGACCTGCATATCTCCTTCCCCAAAGCCGCCCTCGGGGGCAAGGCGCGGGTTCAGTTAATTGAGGACGAGACAGTGGACTTAGATATCTCACCCGGCATCCAGAGCGGTACCGTCCAGCGCATCAAGGGGAAGGGCATTGCCAAGCTTGGCAGTGTGTATAGGGGCGATGTGGTTGTGACAGTAATCGTAGACACACCGAAGAAACTAGGCGCCAAGGAGCGCGAGCTGCTCAAACAGCTGGCCCTAGCCCTAGGGGAACACCTTGATGACGACAAGGGCTTTTTCGGACGCGTGCGGGATGTGCTGCGTTAGGGGGTGCCAAAGTGAATAACAAGTGGATGGAGATTGTGGTTGTCACATCGCAAGCGGCCAAAGAGGCTGTGGCGGACATGTTGTATTGTCGGGGAGCAACCGGTGTAATTGTCGAGGACACCGAGCTTCCGCTTGGTGCACTCGATAACGAGGATTATGCTCGGCAGCTAGAGCAGGACATCCCCCTCGAGGAGGTGCGCGTCACTGCCTATTTGCCTGTGGGGCCAAGCAGTATAGCTTTAGTCGAGAGCCTGCGTCTAGCGCTCGCTACTTTGGGGGAGTGTAACCTTGACCCTGGCCGGGCAGAGGTAGTGCTTTCCGAAGTGCAGGAAGAAGATTGGGCTACGGCGTGGAAGGCCTATTTCAAACCCCTGCGTATCGGCGATAGGTTGGTAGTTAAACCTTCGTGGGAAGATGTAGAGGCTGCGCCACATGAAGTAATAGTAGAAATCGACCCCGGCATGGCCTTTGGCACCGGCAGGCACCCTACTACAGTGATGTGCCTTGTACGCTTAGAAAAGCAGAACCTAACGGGGTGCCGTGTACTCGACTTAGGGTGCGGCTCCGGTATTCTCTCTCTAGCAGCTGCGAAGCTTGGAGCAAGCAGCGTGGTCAGCGTAGACCATGACACCGTGGCCGTAGCAGTAGCTCAGGCGAATGTCCGGCACAATAGGCTTGAGAGCATTGTGGAAGTTGTAGAGAGTTCCTTGTTCTCGCGCGTGCAGGGGAAGTTCGACGTGATTGTCGCTAACCTTACCGCCAAAATTATCATGGAAGCTTTGCCGGAGGTGCCGATGCACCTAGCAGCGGGAGGCGTGCTGGTGGCTTCCGGCATCATTAAGGAGAAGCTCCCTGCAGTAGTCTCGGCCCTGACTGCACACGGCCTCGCAGTTCTAGAAGTTGTGTCTGAGGGAGAATGGGTAGCACTTGTGGCCAAAGGCGGGGAAAAGTAGTGCCCCGCTTTTTTCTTAACTCCATCAATTTGCGTGATGATGCAAATGCATCTGAAAGCGGAGTTATTACCGGTAAAGACGCGCATCACCTTATAGCTGTGCATAGACACTTAGTCGGCGACGTCATCGAGGTCGTATCTCAGGCCCAGGTTTTTCGCGCCGTCATTACAGGCGTTAGTGCGGGCGAGGTTAGCGTAATATTCACTGAGCAACTAGTA
>QLUS01000045.1 GCA_018725535.1 Bacillota bacterium | reverse complement strand
CCATGCAAAAGAGAGTCGCCCCTTTGGGGCGGCTCTCTTGCACTTCGCGTACGCGTCGCATATAGTGGAGTAAGGCAAGGCAGGAGGTGTGGCGGTGGACTTATTTCTCGTGGCTCGCCCCACAGGGCGCCTCTTGAGCCTTGCGGCGGAAGTACAGGAAACGCTTAACAAGCGCTATAAGTTGTATGCGGGCCATCTGCCACCCCTTCACATTACACTCGCGCGCGTACAATTTCTAGATTCAGAGGAGCGCGGGCAAGCTCTAGAGCGCACGGCGGAGGCAGCCCGTAAGACTGGTTCCTTTCTTGTGCAGGCGAACGGGTATCTCTGCTTCGGCCCACCTCACCTAGCGATTGGAGCGGCAGTAGTCGGGGATGAGAACCTCTTTCGCCTGCGCGCGGATTTAGTGACCCACTTGGCAGAGCAATTGTTTGTGCTGCCGAATGACTACTGGAAACCGCACATCACTTTGGTCTCTGCTACACATGGGCGCCCTTGGAGTGAGCAGGAGTGGAAGGCGGCTTACCACGAGGTGCTAGACTATCCCTTGCAGGCCGAGTGCTTAATCGAGGAGCTAGAGCTGTGGTACCCGCAGTTTGATCCTAGCGTGCGTATGCTGGCTAAGTTTAGGCTAGGGTTTGGTCTGGTAGAACTGCTAGATTAAGGTGATGAACGCGACGCAGGAGGTTAGGATGGACATGCTGTTTGCGATAGATGTCGGCAACACGAATATTGTTCTGGGGCTAGCCGAAAAAGGCAAATGGTTAGAGACATGGCGCATCTCGACGGACATAAGGCGCACGGTAGACGAGTACTTCACCATAATCTCGGCCTTGCTCGCAGCCGCATCATATCCCCCCAGTTCGGTCAGCGGCGTGGTCATAACTAACGTCGTCCCGCCCATCCAAGGGACTCTGGAACAAGTCGTACATAAGCTCTTTAAGTGTATGCCGCTAGTCGTGGGGGAGGGTGCTCGGACTGGCATTAAGATTCGCACCGATAACCCGCGCGAGGTAGGGGCAGACAGGATAGTGAACTCCGTGGCGGCGTATCACCTCTACGGTGGGCCGGCGATTGTAGTAGATTTTGGTACGGCGACAACTTTTGATGTCGTATCCGCGCACGGGGAGTACTTAGGCGGGGCAATTGCACCCGGCATTGGCATCTCTGCCGAGGCGCTGTTTTTGCGTGCATCAAAACTAAGCCGCGTTGAACTCGAGCGCCCTAAGCGGGTCATTGGCAAAAACACCGTAGAAAGTATGCAATCCGGCTTAGTCTTCGGCTATGCTGGACTGGTGGACGGTATGATATCGCGCCTTAAACAAGAACTCGGCCAAAAAGCCAAAGTCATAGCCACCGGTGGCTTAGCCCCCGTCGTGGCTTCCGAGACCACCTGCATCGACGTAATTAACGACCAATTGACGCTTGAAGGTCTAAGGATAATTTATGAGCTTAATGTGCCGGGATAGCCGCGGGTAGAGTGGCTTTCCGCTCTCCGCTTTCCGCTTTCGGCCGCCAGCAGAAGTGAGAGCTGCCGCTTCTTGCGGCGTACATGATGCAACTCAGGGTAATTTCTGCTGCGGGCTGAAGAATGGGCACTAAGAACCGAGGACTAAAGATCAGCGGGAAGCGGAAAGCGTCCTTGCCCCCGAAAGGAGCGATCGCCCATAAAAAAACACCATATCGTGCTTGGCGTCACCGGCAGCATTGCCGTCTACAAGGCTGCGGACTTAACTAGCCGCCTCGTAAAGGCCGGCTACATTGTCGACGTAGTAATGACCGAGGCGGCGCAGGAGTTCGTGCAGCCGCTCACCTTTCAGGCGCTGACACACCGACCGGTAGTGACAGAGATGTTCAATCTGCACAGTGAAATGGCGGTAGAGCATATTGCCCTGGCTGAACGTGCTGATGTGCTCTTAATAGCCCCCGCGACGGCGAACATCATCGCTAAGCTCAGGTACGGTTTTGCTGACGATATGCTAAGCTGTACTGCATTAGCCACGCGCGCGCCCATCGTGATTGCCCCCGCTATGAATAACGGTATGTATGAAAACCCTGTTACGCAAGAGAATATAGCAGTTCTAAAAGAGCGCGGCGTGACTTTTGTCGGCCCGGGAGAAGGCTACCTCGCCTGCGGCACAGTGGGAAGAGGACGCCTGACCGAGATTATGGATATCTTTGATGCCGTGAAAATAGCTTTGGGCCGCAAAGGGGATCTCATGGGTAAGAGAATAGTAGTTACCGCCGGCGGCACCGAGGAGCCGATTGACCCCGTGCGCTGCATTACCAACCGTTCCTCCGGCAAAATGGGTTACGCCCTAGCCGAGGCGGCGCGTGATCGCGGCGCAGAGGTTCACCTTATCGCGGGGCCTGGAAGTCTTCGCACCCCTTACGGCGTGCGTTTTACTGCCGTACGTACGGCAAACGATATGTTTGCGGCCGTACAGGCAGCTACGCGTGACTGCCATGCCGTGCTCATGGCTGCCGCGGTATCTGATTATCGTGTGGCGGAGGTTGCCAAGCAAAAGATTAAGAAGTCCGCATCGTCGCTAAGCCTCGAGCTCGCCAAGAACCCGGACATTCTCGCGAGCCTTACTGGCGACTTTATCAAAATAGGGTTTGCCGCCGAGAGCCAAGACCTATTAGCTAACGCGCAGATGAAGCTGCAAGCCAAGGGGCTGCATATGATTGTGGCCAACGACATCTCACGCGCGGGGAGCGGTTTTGGTGGGGACACCAACGAAGCGACGCTACTTTTCCCGGATGGCAGGCGCGAAGCCCTGCCGCTAATGACAAAAGAGCGCCTAGCGCATATAATACTGGATAGAACAACCGACCTTTACTAGTATCGTCGTTCGCTTGGATCATTTTGACCGAGACGTTTGCGATGCGGCTTCCTGCCCATGCTGACGTTTGGCATGGGTTTTTGTTGTCTTTAAGCTATAGATGGAGAGGGGCGCATTAGCGGGTGTTAGAGATACCGCCCATCGGGGTCATTGGTGTCGGGAGGGCAGGGACAGCTCTGTGCGCGGGGCTTGTACGGGCCAAGCTCCCCCTAGCCGCTATCGCCAGTCGGCGACGAGAGCGAGCGGACGACCTCGCGCGTGCCTTGCATCACACTTATGGTTGCACAGCTCAGGTGGTGGAAGCGCGCGACGTCTCGGCAATAGCCGATACCATCTTTCTAGCCGCGCCGGACGGAGCTATAGCAGACGCTGTAAGGGCAATGACCTGGAGAAAAGGCAAACTCGCGGTACACCTAAGCGGTGCAGCGACGCTAGAATTGCTGTCGCCTGCGGCGCAATCTGGTGCGAGCGTCGCTTCGTTTCACCCCCTTAATACCTTTCCGGCGGTAAGCTGGGACGACGCCGGATTGTCGTCTGCCGTTGCAACTTTGGGCAATTCATTTGTGGCGATTGCCGCTAGCGACACCCCTGCCGAGCAAATGCTCATGCATCTAGCCCCACTCCTCTGTCGCGGCTACTTTACAGTGCCGGAATGCGACCGCGCGCTCTACCATGTGGCGGCGGTTTTTGCCTCGAATTTTGTGACTGGGCTAGTGAGCGCCAGCCTCGAACTCTGGCAGTCTATGGGGTACAGCGAACAAGAAGCCCTTCGCTTTATGGCCCCTTTGCTGACTAACGCGTGCACCAACACGCTGCGCTTAGGGCCTAGGCAAGCGCTGACCGGGCCTGCTGCGCGCGGCGACGTCGGCACGATAGCCAAGCACGTAGCGGCGCTAGCACAGCTCTCGCCGCAGGGAGCGAGTAGCCGAGAGCTCTATAGTGCTCTAACCCTCTGCCTCTTGCCGCTCGCAAGGGATGCGGGCACACTAAACCCCGCCGCCGCAGCACAAATAAGACAACTCATTACAAAGGAGCATGAACCATGCGAGAAATGATGAAATCCAAGATTCACCGCGCCACTGTCGTTGATGCGAACTTAAATTACGAGGGAAGTATCACCGTCGACCCAGATCTCTTAGACCTTGCCGATATTTTGCCGCACGAGAAAGTGCAAGTCGTAGTCGTTAACAACGGTGCTCGCTTTGAGACCTATGCCATTGCAGGCGAGCGCGGCTCCGGTATAATCTGCGTTAACGGCGCGGCGGCAAGACTCGTGCAGCCACAGGATGTAATCATTATCATCAGCTACCACCTGATGTCGACACAGGAGGCTAGGGTGCACGTGCCGCGTGTGGTGCATGTGGACAGCAAAAATCGCCCCTTGCCAAACAGAGGGGACAAAAAATGAGAGTTGCAATTCATGATCTGAAGAAGATGAAGTCGGCAGGCCAGAAGATAGCTGCACTCACGGCCTATGACTATCCTACGGCCAAGCTTATCGACGAGTGTGGCATTCCCGTGATTCTTGTCGGTGACAGCCTCGGCATGGTAGTGCTTGGGCTAGAGTCTACTATCCCCGTGACCATGGAAGTTATGCTTCATCATGTTGCGGCGGTAGCGCGGGGTGCGAAGCGAGCTATTGTCGTGGGCGATATGCCGTTTGGCACTTACCACCTTTCAGCAGAGGACGCGTTGCGTAATGCCATCCGTCTCGTTCAGCAAGGGGGAGCAACTGCCGTCAAGCTAGAAGGCGGCGTTGCGGTGGCCGAACAAGTAGCCAAAATTGTATCCTCCGGCATTCCTGTGATGGGGCATATTGGCCTTACCCCGCAATATGTGCACCAGCTGGGCGGATACAAAGTGCAGGGCAAAACGGCCTCGGCGGCAGAGCGGCTGATGGCGGATGCCAAGGCACTAGAAGGCGCTGGGGTCTTCTCTGTGGTGCTCGAGTGTATGCCAAGTCAATTAGCGGCTGAGATTACCAAGGCCCTCGAAGTGCCGACTATAGGCATTGGTGCCGGACCGCATTGCGACGGCCAAATCCAAGTTGTTAGCGATGTCTTAGGGCTAAGCGACTACATACCCAAGCACGCCAAGCAGTTCGTGAAGCTGTCGGATATCATTCGCGGGGTGGTAAAGGACTATGCAGATGAGGTGGCTAAGGGGACATTCGGACACTAGCAGGGCCGTTTTCGGCATTCGCCCTCAAGGAGGCAGACATGAAAGTTGTTACTACCATAGCTGAAATGCAACATGTGCGATCTACGTTTGGGGCAGATACGCTCGGGTTTGTCCCGACCATGGGTTATCTCCACGCCGGGCATCTCAGTCTCGTACGGTACTCCGTCGCCGAGAACATGCGCTCTGTAGTAAGTATCTTTGTTAACCCCACGCAGTTTGGCCCCGGCGAAGACCTAGCGCGCTACCCGCGCGACCTAGAGCGCGACCTTGCGCTCCTTAGCCCGCTCGGACTAGACTGTGTGTTTGTGCCCGCTGTTAACGAAATGTACCCGTCTGCCCCAGGGCCTAGCACTGTGGTAACTGTGCACGGACCGACAGAGTGTCTGGAAGGCAGCATGCGGCCCGGCCATTTCGCGGGGGTGGCCACTGTCGTCGCCAAGCTTTTTAACATCATACGCCCGACGCGGGCCTACTTTGGCCAAAAGGACGCCCAACAGGTCGCGGTAATTACCAAAATGGTGGATGACCTTAATTTCCCCCTAAGAGTTGTGGTTTGCCCCACGGTGCGTGAGGCCGATGGGCTGGCTATGAGCAGTCGTAATGTTTTCCTGACCCCCACGGACCGGGAGACTGCCAAGCTTATCTCCTGCGGTCTGTTTGCGGCGGCAGCGCTGTGGCAGGCAGGGGAGCGCAAGGCAGCAGTTTTAGAGGCTGCCGTGCACGAGAGCTTGCGTCAAGGGAGCTTCATCGCCATTGACTACGTTGCGGTTGTCGACCCGCTAACCTTCGACCCTTACACGTCAGGTAGTTCCGCGGCCCTAATTGCTGTGGCGGCGCGCGTAGGGGCAACGCGCTTGATAGATAACATCCTGCTTTCGCGTGCCGCGCCCGTGTGATATAATTTTCCCAATGAGGGGGGCGGACGCCATGCAGGGCAAGCACCAACTGGTGATTATTCTCGATTTTGGCGGCCAATACGCACAGCTAATCGCGCGGCGTACGCGTGAGCTTGGCGTCTATTCTGAGATTTGGTCGCACCAAACGGAAGTGACAGCCATTAGAGAGGCACGGCCGCTAGCCATAATCTTTTCTGGCGGGCCTAATTCTGTTTACGCTGAGCATGCCCCTACGGTAGACGCGGGCATTTTTCACCTCGGCATTCCCATCCTCGGTATATGCTACGGTATGCAGCTGATGGCAAAAGCCTTAGGCGGGGAAGTTGCGCCATCTACGGGCAAGCGAGAGTATGGCCGCGCCGATATAATCGTTACCGAGCAAAGCGGTATCCTTTGCGGACTGCCCGATCGTTTCCCGGTGTGGATGAGCCACGGCGATTCTGTCGTTAATCTGCCACCTATGTTTGTTAACTCTGCCCACACCGCGAACACCCCTGTAGCCGCCATGTACAGCGCCGCACTCAGGATGGTGGGGACGCAGTTTCACCCAGAGGTCACCCATGGGGCTTACGGCTCAGACATGTTAAAAAACTTTCTCTTTAACATTGCTGGGGCGGCGGGCGACTGGGGCATGAAGTCATTCGTCGCCGAGGCAACAGCGGCGATTCAGCGCATTGTCGGTCAAAGCGAAGTTATGTGCGGCTTAAGCGGCGGCGTGGACTCGGCGGTAGCGGCAGTGCTCGTGCATCGCGCCGTAGGGGGCAGTCTCACTTCTATTTTTGTGGATCACGGCATGCTGCGCAAGGGCGAGGCCGAGCAAGTAGTAAAGACATTCCGCGACCAATTGGGCATGAAGCTCGTGCATGTTGACGCGAGTGAACGTTTCCTAGCCAAGCTAGAGGGCGTTACCGACCCTGAACAAAAACGCAAAATCATTGGGACGGAGTTCATTCGCGTTTTTGAAGAACAATCAAGGCAAGTCAGTGCGGCAAAGTTCTTGGTACAGGGAACGCTCTATCCCGATGTCATCGAGAGTGGCACGGCGACGGCTGCTACCATCAAGACCCACCACAATGTCGGTGGCTTACCCAAAGACATGCAGTTTGAGCTACTTGAACCCCTTCGTCAGTTATTTAAGGACGAAGTGCGCGCTATCGGCCGACAACTGGGATTGCCCGACACGGTTGTGGATCGGCATCCTTCCCCCGGTCCTGGGCTCGCAGTGCGGATTGTGGGCGAAATCACTCGGGCCAAACTAGCCCTGCTGCGCGAAGCGGACTACATTGTGCGCGAGGAGGTTGCGCGTGCGGGGCTGCACAAGGAGATATGGCAGTGCTTTGCGGTTCTTCCCGGCGTGCGCACCGTCGGCGTGATGGGGGATGAACGTACATATGCTGAGGTTATCGCCGTGCGCGCTGTGTCCTCGCTAGACGCCATGACGGCAGACTGGTACCGTATGCCGCATGAGGTGCTAGACGTGATTTCACGCCGGATCGTCAACGAAATCAAAGGCGTAAACCGAGTCGTCTACGACATCACTTCCAAGCCACCTGGGACTATTGAGTGGGAGTAGACGCGGCGAGCGATATGCCCAAGATAGCGTTTGATAGAAAGAGCAGGCACCCAGTATGGGATGCCCGCGCTTGCGTTTATTAAAGCTTGGGGAAGGGAATGTGCAACAGCCGCATGATTTCCTTTTGCGTTTCGTGTACCCGCTCGGCAATGAAATCGCAGAACGGCTCCGCGCGGATCCTGTTCTGATACTGACGGATGCTGTCGTAGTACTCCGATCGGAGCACAGGAGGAATAATCGCCAATTGGTAGCCGTCCTGGATGAGTGCTAGGTTCATGATAAGGCGGCTCACCCTACCGTTCCCATCGATATACGGATGGATGCTGACGAACTTCAGATGGAGCAGAGCGGCAAAGGTAACGGGGTGGTACTTTCCCCGTTCGTCTGCGCTCCAAGTCTCTAGTTCGGCCATGTGGTCCTCCAGCCCGTCTGGGCGTGGAAACACGTAATCGGTCCCGGAGACCACGACCGACTCTTTGCGCCATGCGCCTGCGTTCTCCTCGTCAATTTCCTTGTAGAACAGCCGGTGGATTTCTTTGATGTCGGCTACGGAAATGCGCCGTTTCCCTATCAGCGTAAACATGAAATCATAAGCCCGACCATGACCAACTGTCTCGTAAAAATCCCGCAGAGGTCGTCCGCCGATCGTCAAACCATCCTCAAGCACTACCTTGGTCTCGCTGATGGTGAGGGTGTTCCCCTCGATAGCATTACTCGACCAGGTGAGTCCGATGCGGTAGTAGTCCCTCAACTGCTTGAGGATGCGCCCTTCGAATGGGCGAACTTCGCATAGCGCTTTGTGGCAACGGTCGATTCTCTCATATATCATCATAGGCATCACCGCCTCCTTTCACTTCTCGCTAGGAGCATATTAACCTTCTCTACCTGCATAGGACAATCCTTCCTCCTAGCTCTGTGAATCAAACAAAGGCTGCGAAGGCCAGCTTGACAAGCGAGCAAGCATGTGACATAATTCTAACTGAGAAGTAATCGTTACTAAAAAACGGGGTGGCTGTGATGAGCGGTATGGTAGGAAAGCTGCGAGAGAAAGGCTTAAAGGTTACGCCTCAGCGCATGGCCATCTATACCATGTTAACAGAGACGAGCGCGCACCCTACAGCAGAGGCCGTGTGGGAGCATGTCAAGGACGAGTACCCTGCGGTGAGTTTCAACACCGTCTATACTACCTTGAATACACTAGAACAAGCAGGACTCGTGCAGCGTCTGCATATTGCCGGCGTGGCGCACTTTGACGCTAAGGTGCAACCGCACGCTCACCTCTGCTGCAACCATTGCGGCTATGTAGACGATCACCACGGTCTTGTCGGCGTGGACTACGAAGATGTTGCGCGACAGGTGTGTTCGCAGACTGGCTTTGCCGTAGGTCGCTTAGAGCTTAATTTCTACGGCCTGTGCCAACAATGCCTGTAGGGAACGTTGGAACGCTGGGGACGGTTCTTTTTGTAACACTAAGGGGCGTACCGCCTAGAGGCCCTTTGTGTTTGGTGTGACGCGACGTTGAACCCGGGCGCGGGACCATTACGGGATATAAGTGAGCGTACTGGCCTGGTAGCATACCGGGCTATTTTGTTAATAAATGACACGCGACCCGCAGTGTGCACAGGCTAATTTAGGAGGGATACCGTGTTAAAGAAAATTGCTGCCGCGAATATGGGCAAGGGCGTCCAGCCATGGCTAAAGACCCATTTTCATTTTAGCTTTGCCGATTATTACAATCCCAAGAACATAAACTTCGGTGTGCTCAGGGTGCTGAACGACGACTTTGTTGCGTCTCACCATGGTTTTGAGATGCATCCCCATAACGACATGGAGATTCTTACTTATGTGGTGCAGGGCGCGCTAACCCACGTCGACAGCCTAGGCCACAGTGCGACGATTGGCCGCGGTGAGTTGCAGTACATCAGTGCGGGGACAGGTATTTACCATAGCGAAGATAACGCGAGTGATGACATTATCCGGCTGCTGCAAGTGTGGATAATCCCAGACAAACGGGGTCACAAGCCCGCCTACGGCGAGTACCGTTTCCCTTGGGAGGCGCGTAAGAACCAGTGGCTGCATATGGTGTCCGACAAAAGCGGGACTGCGCCAGTTAAGATCAACCAAGATGCTAATCTCTACGCGCTGAGCCTAGATGCAGGTGCACAAACTGAAGCCGTAATCGCTCTGGGGCGACAAGGCTACCTAGTGCAAATCGAAGGCACAGCAGAGATAGGCGGGGTGACTCTCAACCAGCATGATGCAGCCGAAATCATCGGACAAAATGTCTCTATCAAAGCCCAAGCGCAATCGCACTTCTTGCTGATCGAAATGAAGGCGTAAGCAGGGAAGGGTCACGCTGGGGACGGGTCTTTTTGTAACACGCACGCGATAATTAGCGCTTGACGTTTGTACGTCGGGGCATTAGTATGTAGCAAAGACGCAGACGCGGAAGAGCCTCGTTAACTGCACGTCAGAGAGTCGGGCAAGGTGAAAGCCGATGTGCAGCAAGCGGGTGGAGACGTCCGCCGAGTCCCCTGGCAAACAGGGCGGGTTGTCCCGTTACAGATACAAGTGGGCATCATTTGTGATGTCAATCAGGGTGGCACCACGGGTATTCCCCTCTCGTCCCTAGCGAGAGGGGAATATTTTATTGGAGGTGCTTATTTGTGTCTAATCGAGTCCTTGTCGCCGATCTCTCCCGCCATCAAGGCGAAATGGTAACCGTCAAGGGGTGGGTGCGCCGTACACGCGCTGTGAGCGCGGAGCTGGCATTTCTGGTGGTGGCAGACCGCAGTGGCGAAGCGCAGCTCGTGCTCTCAGGCAGTTCAGCCACCACCCTGCCGTCGCTCGAGAGTGTTGTTGAGGTGTACGGCCTAGCCGTCACTTCCCGCTCGCGCGCTTTCCCCGTCGAGGTGCAAGTAGAGAGCATGGTGCTCCTTGCCCCCTCTGAGAGCCTGCCCTTTCCCATTAACAAGCCCGAGTTAGAGGTAGGCCTAGAGCTAATTGACCGCTTTCGTCCGCTGTGTCTGCGCCACCCCCGTTTTCAGCGGGTGTTTCGAGTCGAGCAACAGATAATCTTGCACTTTGAGCAGTTTTTTGCAGGCCAAGGCTTCCTTCGCGTCAGCACCCCGAAGCTTGTAGCCACCGGTACGGAAGGCGGTGCCGAGCTTTTTAGCGTCAATTATTTTGGCGATGTGGCCTACCTCGCCCAGAGTCCGCAATTTTTTAAGCAGATGCTAGTCGGTTCAGGTTTTGAACGCGTTTTTGAGGTGGGATCGGTGTTTCGCGCCGAGCAGCACAAAACCTCCCGTCACCTTAACGAGTTTATTAGCCTGGACATCGAAATAGGTTTTGTAGAAGACGTCAATACGCTGATGGATATGGAAGAGGAGTTTATCAAGTCGCTCTTGCCATCGTTGCACCAGGAGTTTGGCGAGGCCATTAAGTGCCCGAGCGAGATTCCCCCAATTCCTAGGCTTGCTCTAGAGGAAGCACAATCTATCTTGGAGAAGGAATATGGCAGAACACCCTCGTCTGACGGTAACATTGACCCGGAAGGAGAGCGGCTCATCTCGCAGTGGGCGGAGCGCGAATACGGCGTCGCCGCAGTGTTCTTGCATAGTTACCCTCGTCCCATCCGGCCCTTCTATGCCCTGCCGGGGTACGCCAACAACACACTCACAGAGTCCTTTGACTTGATCTTTAGGGGCCAAGAGATTACCACCGGCGGCCTGCGGCAGCATTCCCTGCCCCCGTTGCTTCAGAGCATGAAGGAACGCGGCCTAAACCCTGAGAAATACGAGTTCTACCTGCAGGTGTTCCGCTACGGCATGTGTAGTGGGCCCCAATGTCAAGACACGATTTTTAAAGTTTAAAGCGACACAGGTGCCCTCCTTTCCGGTAAAGTCTTTTACAGCAG